>JAJFML010000001.1 GCA_021772195.1 Chlamydiota bacterium
TTTTCATATGGAATATGCTGATGCAAAAGATCTCATCTTAGAGGCCTTTCAGCCTTTAGGTAAGGAGTATGTAGCGACTCTTGCAAAGGGGCTTGGCGAAGAGAGGTGGGTCGATGTCTATGAGAATAAAAAGAAGAGATCGGGCGCATACTCTAGCGGCTGCTACGATAGTTTTCCCTATATTTTGATGAATTATAATGGGACTTTAAATGATGTCTTTACTCTCGCTCATGAAGCCGGCCATAGCATGCATAGTTTTCTAAGTCACAAACATCAAAGTTTTGTTGACGCTCAGTATCCTATCTTTGTAGCAGAAGTTGCCTCAACTTTTAATGAACAGCTTCTTCTTCAAACGCTACTTAAGAAGGCTAAGTCTAAAAGAGAAAAAGCCTTTTTAATCAATCATGCTATCGATGGTATCAGAGCAACTCTTTTCAGACAGACGCTCTTTGCTGATTTTGAACTAAAAATCCATGAGTGGGCTGAAAAAGGCATCCCTCTCACTCCGACGTTTCTGAAAGGAGAGTATCGCAAGCTTAATGTCGAATATTATGGCGAAGATCTCACTCTCGATGAATTTGCAGATATAGAGTGGGCAAGAATTCCTCACTTTTATTACAACTTCTATGTCTATCAGTATGCAACTGGAATCAGTGCAGCGCTTGCTCTTGTAGACGGTGCAGTAAATGATAGTGAAAAAAGAACCCGATATCTGGAGTTTCTCTCTTCAGGAGGATCTAAATTTCCTATCGATCTCTTGAAATTAGCTGGCGTGGATATGAATACCCCAGAGCCGGTATTATCTGCTATCGACCGCTTTGAGATGCTGGTAGATGAACTTGCTCTTTTATTGGATGAAGAAGAAGACCTTGCTCTTGAAAAAGGCAGCTGATTTAATGATCAAAGCAGAGTCGCAGAACCTTGAGGACTCTGAGAAAATTGAAAATATTCTATCCAAACAGATTATTGCTGCAGCAATTGAAGTTCATCACATTTTAGGTGGTCCTGGATTGTTAGAGAATTTGTACGAAGACGCTTTATATTATGAGCTTAAACTTCGAAATATTCCTGTGCAATCACAAGTTCAAGTTCCGGTGGTCTATAAAAACTATACAGTTCGAGACCCTATGCGCCTTGATCTGTTAGTAGGGGATAAGGTTATCATAGAAGTCAAAGCTACTGAAAAAGACCATGCTATTTATAAAGCGCAAGTTTTAACTTACCTGCGATTAACAGGTCTAAAGCTAGGTTTAGTGATCAACTTTGGGCAAAGTCGGTTAATGGATGGTCTCTCAAAAGTAGTAAGTAATTTATAATATTCTTTGCGTCCCTTTGCGCCTCTGCGTTAAAAAAAATATAAGTCTAATGCCTACTACACTTGGGAAAAGATCAACGCAAAGGCGCAAAGGAACGCAAAGGGGCGCAAAGAAAAAAAAGAGAAGTTAAATTCTCTTTCTTGCATGTCTTTTTCCTCTTGCCACGTTAAAAAATAATTGCATGAAAAAGGGAAATCCCTTATTTAAATCTGTTAGTTGATTTTTTCTCCCTATATAAAAGTAAGAGAGCTATGCAAGATTTAAAAGATACACTTATCAAAACTGCAGAAGGTGCGTTTATTGTCAAAAATGATAAGGGGCTCCATACAAGACCATCAACAGAGCTTGTGAAATGTTCAACAGGTTTTAGAGCAAGTGTACGTCTTTATTACCGCGATTATGCGGTAAATGCAAAGTCTCTTTTAGGAATTCTTATGATGGCAGCGGAAAGGGGAGCAAAAATTCGTGTAGAGGCAGCAGGCTCTGATGCAGAGGATGCTGTGAGATCAATCATTGAGCTTGCGAACAGAAAATTCAATATTAAGTATTGATTTCCTCGATTTTCCCATTTGAGTAACCGACTAAAACATCTTTGGCAATATTAAAGAAGAAACCAGTGTCTACTACTCCTGGTATATTGATAAGCTTTTGATGTATTTCTTCAGGATTACATGGAGGCGCTGGAAAAGAAATGTCTAGGATAAGGTTGCCGTTATCGGTGATAAAAAAAGAGCCATCTTGCGCTTTTCGAAATCTTCCATTGAATCCAAGGTTTTCAATGTGTGCCTTCGTAGCGGGAGAGCCGAAAAAGAGAATCTCTACTGGAAGGGGTCTTGTTCCAATTTTTTCAACGATTTTTGATTCGTCAACAATAATGAGAACATCATCTGACTGAGTCGCTAAAATTTTTTCGCGAACATGACAGCCGCCACCGCCTTTGATCATACGTTTTTGATCGTCAATTTCATCGGCACCATCTACTGTGATATCGATGCGAGGTGCATCGTTGATGTCGATCACTTCAATTCCGCCCGATGTAGCTAGCTTTGCTGATTTTTTTGACGATGAGACAGCCTTAATCTGTAAGCCTGCTTTTGTTTTCTCTATCAAGCTGTGAATAAAGCATGTGGAAGTCGATCCAGAACCTAGTCCAACGATCATTCCACTTTCAATGCGCTTTGCAGCAGCTTTACCTAGATTCTTTTTTATCTCTTCTTGATTCATACGATCAGCATAACAATTAACCGCTAAATATTGCACTTGGAATTTAAAAAGTTTTTCATTAGTATAGATCCGTAGTGCCGTCACTTTCAGGAGGAGCCA
>JAJFML010000002.1 GCA_021772195.1 Chlamydiota bacterium
AAAGGGGTTTCCTTTAGTTCTTTCCTCAGATAATTGTCCTAGATCATTTGCTGATGCAAAAGTGTGAGGATGGGTAGAAGATAGAGCTCCTTGAACGGCAACTTCTAAGTTTCCGTCTACAGCATTTTTAAAACCTACTGGAAAATATTGTGAGGATGTGAACTGTCTGTGCGGCTGAGAGGCAGAGGTTCTAGCTCCGATACATCCCCAAGTGACAAGGTCTGAAAAGTAGGGTGCAAGGAGAGGGTCAACAAATTCAGTAGCTGTAGGTACTCCCATTTTTGCTATTTTAAGAAAAAGGGCGCGTGATTGATGAATACCCTCTGCAAGGGACTCTGTTCCATCTAAGTGTGGATCATAGAGAAGGCCTTTCCAACCTACAGTCGTTCTCGCTTTTTCAACAAAAAGGCGCATGATGAAAAAGAATGAGGGATGTTTTTTTTGAAGCTCAAGAACATATTCTGCATATTGAGTTGCAGATTCTTCATCATGAATTGAACACGGTCCTAAGATGATCACTAGAGAAGGGTCTTGATTCTGACAAATTCTCGAAGCTTTTTCTTTCGATGAAAAAAGAAAGTTTTGAAGGTCTTCATCTATAGGATATTTTTCTTTTATCTGAAGAGGAGTCGGTAATAATCTTTTCATTTTTAAATTTGCGCTGTAAATCACTATTTTATATTGGAAGAGATTAAATTTCTTTCTTTTTTCTCTCCACCCTTCTGACAAAAAAGAGAAGATTGCCTATAATGGCTGCAAAAATCTTTTTTTACTTCCTCTCTCTTAAGGAAGGTCTGATTCATTGCTATTATTCAGATCTTGCTTAAACTTTAAGTGGAAATTGTTTTGGAGGCCGACCTAAACCTTTGACGGTTTGGGGAGATCGAAAAAACGATTTATGCAAAAGTTTAGAAAGAGATTGAAAATATGAATTGATCAGACCTTCCTAAAGGAGATGACATTGGAACAAATTCTACAACAGATCGAAGACCTGATCTGGGGTGCCCCGCTTTTAATTCTTTTACTGGTAGTTGGCATCTATCTTACGATTGTTGTTAGAGGAGTGCAGGTTAGATACCTTTTATACTCGATGCGCCTTGCATTTTCAAGGCATGATGATAAAGCAGCAGGCGATATTAGCCACTTTCAAGCGCTTATGACAGCTCTTGCTGCAACAATTGGTATTGGGAGTATTTCAGGTGTTGCAACAGCAATTGCAGCAGGAGGCCTTGGTGCACTTTTCTGGATGTGGGTTGCAGCCTTTTTTGGAATGGCCACAAAATATGCTGAAGCGATTCTGGCAGTTAAGTATCGCACGGTCGATAAAAAAGGTGAGATGTGCGGCGGTCCAATGTTTTATATCGAAAGAGGGCTCAAAGTAAAGTGGTTAGCCGTTCTCTTTGCTGTATTTGGCGCAGCGGCAGCATTTGGTACAGGAAATGTAGTTCAAGCCAATTCGGTCTCTTCTGCTCTCTATGAACATTTAAGTATTGCACCATGGATTTCTGGAGTTCTTCTTGCCATTCTTACAGGTGCTGCTCTTTTTGGTGGAATTAAAAGTATCGGAAAAGTAGCTAGCTATTTGGTTCCTGTAATGGGAGTCTTTTATATCGGCGGTGGCACGATTTTTGTTTTGATGAGATATCAGCAAATTCCAGAGGCGCTTCTTCTTATTTTTAAGACAGCCTTTACGGGTCAAGCTGCAGCAGGCGGCTTTTTAGGCTCTAGCATGATGGTAGCGATTCAGTATGGAGTCTCTCGCGGGATCTTCTCATCGGAGGCAGGGCTAGGATCTGCGCCGATTGCAGCTGCAGCTGCCAAAACAGACGTTCCAGGAAGGCAAGCGCTTATTTCGATGAGCGGCGTTTTTATCACCTCTTTTATCGTTTGTACTATTACGGGACTCGCTATTGCTGTTACGGGCGTTTTGGGAGATATTGGTGCAAATGGAGAGGTTTTAAATGGTTCGGTCTTGGCACTTAGAGCCTTTAATTCCATTTTTTCAGGTGGTGGTATGATCGTAACAATTTCGCTCATCTTATTTGGTTATTCAACCATTTTAGGTTGGGCCTATTATGGCGAAAAGTGTGTCGAGTATCTTTGGGGAGAGAGAAGCGTTGTTTTTTTTCGCGTTCTTTTTACTCTTGCTCTCATACCCGGCGCAATGATGAGCTTGAAAATTGTCTGGAGTTTTGCCAATATCATGAATGGTCTTATGGCATTTCCTAATCTGATTGGTCTCTTTGGCTTAGCTGGTATTGTTGGAGCTGAGACAAAATCATTTGTTAAGCTCTTAAAGCAGGAAAAAGATGCAAACCGAAGCTCTTCTTGAGATTTTTGACAATCTTCTTTGGGAAAAATTTCTCATCTATCTTCTCCTTGTAGTTGGCGTTTTTCTGACGATTCGTTTGAAAGGGATGCAAATTAGATATCTTCCCTATGCGCTCAAGCTTGCATTTACAAGACACGATGATCAGGCAGAAGGAGACATCACACAATTTCAATCTTTGATGACAGCTCTTGCTGCAACGATTGGTATCGGAAGCATAGCTGGCATGGCAACCGCTGTTATGGCAGGGGGGCTAGGTGCTATCTTTTGGATGTGGGTGATGGCACTTTTTGGTATGGTGACAAAGTTTGCAGAAGCGATTCTTGCTGTCAAATATAGGGAGGTTGACCATCGGGGGCAGATGTGCGGCGGCCCGATGTATTACATTCAAAAAGGACTCGGCTGGAAGTGGCTCGCTGTGCTTTTTGCTGTTTTTGGCGCGCTCTCTGCATTTGCGGGAGGGAATTTGAC
>JAJFML010000011.1 GCA_021772195.1 Chlamydiota bacterium
TATACATAGCCCAATAGTAGCTATAGCAATAGCTTTAATTGCTACGTCTATAGTTTGATGCTCTCTTTCGACAGGTCGATTAACTAAGTTAGTATTTACGTAGGCAGTGCTTGGTGGAAAGATCAACGGCATAATATTCTCCTCATTTCTAGGGGAATTCGGCTTTTACAAGGCTGATCAGACCAGATGCGAACATCTGGATACCGATTAAGATAACTAACATTCCGCCGAGTCTTTCCATCGCTTGAAGCCCCTTCTCACCAAGTATTTTTTTGAAGTAGGAGGAGAGAAGAAGGATGATAAGTGAGGGAAGCCAGGCACAAAAGGCAGCGATGGCTACCATTGAAGGGTTGTCGGTGTCGTGAGCAAAGGTCATGATCATAGCAATTGAGCCGGGTCCTGTGATTACAGGAATTGCAAGCGGAACTACCATCGGTTCATGTTTGGGAAGGCCATCTGCAACCTTTGGCTTTGGAAAAACCATCTCAAGTGCTACTAAGAAAAGCAGGATTCCGCCCGCCATCCCAATAATAGATTGGCTAATTCCTAGACTTCTTAAGAGAGCATCACCAAAAAAGTTAAAAGTGAGTAGGATGATGAGTGCAAAAATAAGCTCACGAATAATAATCTTTTTTTGATGAGCATGGTCATATGGCGCTAAAATAGCTATGAACAGAGGGATCTGCCCTACAGCATTCATAATTAGAAAAAGTGAGACAACGATTTGAACGAATGAGACAGCGTCTGTTGAGTTCATGGTAACCTGTATTTTTAATAGCCATTCAGTATAAATAACATTTCCAATTTATCGCTACTTGCGTCTCACGACCAGTCGTGGCATAATATATCGCAATATGAATAAAAAATTTAACATTATTACCCTTGGCTGCAGGACAAATCAATATGAGTCTCAAGGCTATGCAGACCAGCTGAAGAGTGTAGGCCATACTCAGGCAAAGAGTGATGCAGATCTTTGTATTGTCAATACCTGCACAGTGACTGAGAGCGCAGATAAGTCTTCGAAAGCTAAAATTCGTGAACTGATTCGCAAAAACCCTAAGGCTAAAATCATGGTCACAGGCTGCCTTGTTGAATCATCAAAAGAGATGAGAGATGAGCTTCAAGGACTGGGTGATCAGGTAGAGATCGTTTCGAATCGTGAAAAATAATAGCTTGTTCAGGTAGCTCTTCCAGAAGAGGAGCTGCCAGAGTTTGAGATCAAAAATTTTGATGCGCATACAAGGGCCTTTGTCAAAGTACAAGATGGCTGTAATTCCTATTGTACCTATTGCATTATTCCTTATGTGCGTGGTAGATCACGCTCGAGAAAAGTGAGTGAGGTTCTTCAAGAGATCAAGGGCCTGATTGCAAATGGCTATAAAGAGGTCGTATTAACGGGTATCAATATTGGAGATTTCGATGGAGGAGATGGCTCTTCAAGGTTGTCGGATCTGATTTACGAAGTCGACCGGCTAGAGGGTCTGCAGAGAATACGCGTCTCTTCGATCGACCCCGATGAGGTAGATGAGACCCTCGCAGACGCTATTTTAAACTCAAAAAAGACCTGCCCGAGTATGCATGTCGTCTTGCAGTCAGGGTCGAACGTTATTTTAAAACGCATGAACCGAAAGTATACCAAGCAGATGTTCATTGAGTGCGTGGAGAGACTCAAGCGCGCAAATCCTGATTTTTCTTTCACAACTGATGTCATTGTGGGCTTTCCAGGTGAGACCGAGAGAGATTTTGAAGATACGATGGAACTGATTGAGCGGGTCAAGTTTGCAAAAGTACACATGTTTCCCTACAGCGCAAGACCTAGAACAAGAGCTGCTCTCTATCCAGGAAGGATCGATCCAGTTCTTATGAAGGAGAGAAAAAACAAGCTCCTTCGTTTTGCAGAAAAAATGGCTTTTGAGCTTCGAGAAGAATTTGTAGGAAGAGAGATGCGCGTTCTATTGGAAAATACCGAGGGTGATATGATCTCTGGCCACACGGAAAATTTTCTTCGTGTAGAAGTTCCAAAAGAAGGTCTTCGTCCGAATGATATGGTAGATGTTGAACTGATAGAAAATACGCCTGCCGGCTTGAGAGGAAGAGTCCTATGTCATCACAGATAAAGATAGCTCAGAGATATCGCCCCTTTTCACATAGTCTTAAAACTAAGTGTTTGGTTCCAAGGACAGCTGAGTCGGTCACGATCTTTCCTACCCGAATCATTTTCAGCAAGAAAGAGATTGAACTGCCTTTGAAAGGTCCCTTTTCTAATTTTATGGTCCAGACAGATTTGGAGCAGGGAAAATTGAGAGTCTCTGGAAAAAGCGTTGATGGTTTTTTTCGCTACGAAATCTATGCAAAAGAAAAAGTGATTGTTTTTGATCCTGTTAGAATTGCTATGAAGAAGGTGGAATTTCCAACAGAGGATATACAGATTTCTCAAACAAATGAGAGAATAGCTTTTGGATGTCACAAAAAACAAGATATTGAAGGGATCCTAAAGAGGGGCGACCTCTGTGAAATCCTCCCTTTTTGGCATAGGCTGGCGCTTACCTATCCCGAAAAAAGAGGGGAAAAGGCTCCTTTAATCGAAGATGCAAAAGGTTTGTTACTTGCAAACAAAAAAGAAGAGGCAATGAATGCTATTCAAAAAGCTTTCTCTGCAGGGTTTTCTTCTCTATTTCATCCTGAAAAAACCGACCCCTTTCATCAGAATATCTCTCAAGAG
>JAJFML010000101.1 GCA_021772195.1 Chlamydiota bacterium
TACGGCCACCATTAAATGTAAAGAGTCTGTAGATGTGCTTGCCATTCGTAAACAAGATTTTGGTGTTCTAATTGCCAATTTTTCCGAGATGAGAGAAAAAGTTCTTGAAACGGAAGAAAAGCGCAAAAAGGCTTAACACATTCAGTGGAAGATGATATCATTTTTCCATGAAAACCAATTTTTTAATATTACTCTCTATTCTAATAGGTCTTCTCTCTTTTATTTGGCCAAATGAGCATCTATTTCAAACGGCAGATGTGGTTGGAAATCTTTTCTTGAGATTTTTAAAGTTGGTTTCCTTGCCACTCATTTTTTTAGCAATCATCTCCTCGATTACGGGAATGAAGGGTATCGCCGAGATGCGCCAGATGGGCGGAAAGATTTTAAAATATACGCTTACTACAACTCTCATTGCGGCAACCGTGGGCCTCTCCTTTTTTCTCCTTATTAGCCCTTCCACATCTCAAACAGCCGCTTCTAGTTCCGTGGACCCTGGAAAGTATTTTTCCTTTCTGTTAAATATCGTGCCAGAAAATATTGTCCAGGTCTTCTTAGAAAATAATGTTTTAGGTGTGGCCTTTCTAGGATTTTCCCTTGGGGCTAGCGTTCTTTTCCTCGCAGAAAAAGAGAAAGATCTTCTCCATACCTTTTTTAGAGGAGCCTTTAATGCTCTACTAAAGATGACAACTGGCTTTCTCAACCTAATTCCTCTAGGAATTTGGGCCTTTGTGACTCTCTTTGTAAGAGATATGATTCATGATAGTGCGAACATGAATAATATGCTCTCCTACGTCCTTTGCGTAGTAGGAGCAAATCTTTTCCAAGGACTAGTCGTGCTACCACTTTTTCTAAAATGGAAAGGACTCTCTCCTTACAGACAAGTGCGATCGATGGCACCAGCACTGATGACGGCATTTTTCACCAAGTCATCCAATGCAGCTCTTCCTATCACTCTTGAATGTGCAGAGACAAAGCTTGGAATCAATCAACGGGTTGCAAAACTAACACTTCCTCTCTGTTCGATCATCAATATGAATGCTTGTGCTGCCTTTATTCTAATTACAGTTCTTTTTGTCTCTACTCAAAATGGGATTACCTTTTCATTTGCCGAGTTGATCTTATGGATCTTTTTGGCGACTCTAGCCGCGGTAGGAAATGCAGGAGTTCCAATGGGCTGCTACTTTTTGGCGAGCGCATTTTTGGTAGGGATGGGCGTGCCGCTCTCCTTAATGGGACTCATCTTGCCCTTCTATACGATGCTAGATATGTTGGAGACGGCGCTCAATGTCTGGTCAGACTCTTGTATTGCATCCGTAGTAGATCAAGATCTCAAAGAGACTGCAATGGTGTTGTCTTGAACTGATAGTTGCTATGTCTATTCAACATAGCAACTAAGAGAAAGTTTGATCTTACTCGTGAAAGTCGCGATCCATTACCGTTTTACGCTTTGATTTGCGCGCATTTTCAATAGCTGTCATGCAGTGGTTTTCTACAAGCTTGCTAAGCTCTTCTATTGCGCTTGCGGATGTGTTCATCTCACCACTTTTCTTGATAAGAGCTTTAACTTTACTAGCTACAACTAAATTTTCCATTGTTACCTCGTTAGATTAAAAGAAATAATCTTACTCAAGATTTGATTCCTTGTTCAAGAAGAATTTTTTTAACTTCATCTACTTTGTCGCCTTGAATTTCAATATTTCCCTCTTTAAGAGAGCCGCCCGTGCCAAGTTTCGCTTTGATGAGAGAGGCGAGTTTCTTTAGCTCTTCAGGTGAGAGGGTAAGGTTTAGGACGACAGTAATATGGGAATTTTTTCTGCGCATTGAGCGCACCTTAACTGGGCGCTTAGGACCTTTAGATTTATCTTCGGGAATATAATCGCCGCCAATCGTAAAAGGCATCTATTTTTCCTTTTCAAAATCGAGGCTTGTGGAATTAATGCAATAGCGCATACGAGTAGGGTTTGGTCCATCTTCAAAAACATGACCTAGGTGAGATCCGCATCTAGCACAGAGTACCTCAGTGCGTGCTACTCCTAGTTTGTGATCTTCAACATATGTAACATGCTCCTCTTTGAGAGGCTTTGTATAGCTTGGCCAGCCTGTTCCTGAGTCAAATTTGTCGCTTGAGTCAAAAAGGGAAGCATTACATGCTGCACAGTGATAGACGCCTTCTTCTTTTAAAGAGGCATAGTTAGAAGAAAAGGGAGCCTCAGTACCTTTTTCTCGAAGAATATGATATTCTTCAGGAGTGAGCCTTTTTTTCCACTCCTCTTCTGAGAAATTCCATTCTGGGTCCATATGCGAAAAACCGTTAATCGTAAAAAAAAATGCGGCAAGGGTTGCAAAAATGTGAAATGGTGTCATAAGCTCCTATACCAAATAATAAAAGAAAGCTATGAGAAATATTCTCTTTCCTTTCCTTGTAACGATGGCATTTTTTTGCCTTCTTTTCAAGTTTATTCATACGCCTTCAAGGTCGTCTGCATCCTTCAATAAAACCCTCGAATCTTTTCATAAAGAGCATCCTTCGCTTAAGCATTTACCTCTTGAAGATGTCGTCCTATTAGCTGGGAAATGGCAAGATAAGTTGGCGGCTAAGCTTTTCTTAAATAAGCCTTTTAGAAGAATCGATATAGAGAAGGTTAGACTGCTCGAAAGTGCTTTTGAAAAGGGAGGTGTGCAGATTTTTATGCGCCATGGTGAGCAAAAGCTCTCTGCTCGTCTTTTAAGTTTGGAATCGGAAAAACTCAGAAATATTGAAATGATGAGAAATCCCGAAAATATAAAAAACCCCATTACAGATATTTCGCTTGCAGAAGTCATGGCTGTAGGAATTATCTTCTCATATCTAAAAGAGAAGAGTGAGAAAGATTTTTCTATTTTCACATCAGCAAATAAGAGAGCTTCTCAAGTAGCAAAATACTTAGGAAAATTTACTCAGGTTAATCCCGACTTTTTGCCCAAATTAACCTGTATAAATTACCCTGCAGATGAAAACTTTCCCTCTCACTATCTTCAAAGAGAGTTATCCAGCGGCGTTTTGCCCTGGGAAAAGGAGTCAATCGACTAT
>JAJFML010000102.1 GCA_021772195.1 Chlamydiota bacterium
TTTCAAAAAGAGAACCTGGAAGAAATCATTCGAAGGTCTGTTCAAATCAAGATGGAAGTGGTTAGGGAGGATGCGCGTGAAAAAGGGCTCCGGCAGATCCTTAATTTTGGACATACAGTAGGTCATGCAATCGAGCATGTAAGCGGGCACTTAGTCACTCACGGAGAGGCTGTTTTTATAGGCCTCTTGATAGAGAGTAGAATTTCTTTTGAGATGGGGCTTTTATCTGAGGAAGATTTAAAGCGAATTTTTAACCTTAGACCTGGTTATTCTTTTCCTAACTTTTCTTTTGAAAAAATTTGGGAGTCAATGAAAGTTGATAAGAAAAATTTGAATCATGCTCCTCATTTTGTTTTAATCGAGGAAATAGGAAAAGTCCATAAGATTGAATCCACTTTTTCGGTTCCAATTGAAAAAGAACTAGTTGAAAAATCTTTTAATCTTTGTCGAATAAACTCAGCTTTATTATAATTAATATATGTCAAACTCAATTAGTTTATTTACGCCAGCTGTTTCATCTAGGTCATGTCATACAATTGCCTTAGATTATATAAAAAGTTTTGCAAGACAGATTCTCTATTCTGCTCAAATGCACTATCACCGTATGTTTGCATCTGACTTGATAAGTAATGTTGAGTGGAAAAGAGAGAGTGCGGGACTCGTTGTTTTAGTGCATGGTCTTAGAAGCTATCCAGCTGCATGGTTTTCTCAAATCAAACTTTTAAAAAGATATCCTATGGTCGATCTTTCTGTGCCTTCTGTTACCAAAAAGGGGATGTGTTCACTTGAAGAAGCAGCTTTTCCTATTTTAGAAGTTTTGAAAGATTATGCTGAAAAATATCCAGGGAAACCAATTGGTGTTTTAGGTGTTTCCAATGGCAGTAGAATCGCTACTTGGTTAGAGGTTAAGATGCGAAAGGAGTTTCCAAAGACTCCTATGCGCATTTCAACCATTGCAGGTGTGCATTTTGGCTCTAGCCAGATGAACCTTTTAAAGCGTTTGGGAGCTGTAGGTTTTCTCTATCCTCAATCTCTTTCTGAGGAACTTGCCTATGGAAGTCGGAAGGCGAAAGAGTTGTTAAACAAAGTATCATCTGCTCTTCCAAAAAAGTGTGCGCCTAGATCTTATGAATTTTTTGCAACCACTGAAGATTTATTGATTCCAGATAATGAATCCTCTTTACCAGTTTTGGGCAAAGGAGAAAAAAGATATCTTCTTCACGGTCATAGCCATGATTCTATTGTTACAGCGGTAGCAAAAAAGCAAGTCAGCGGACTTATTGCTTGGATGAGGCAGTTTTAGTGCTCGCCACTGTAATTGATGATCCAAATACAGACCTAAGAGATACTGTGAAATACTCGGATCTCATTGAATACCGTTTTGATCTCTTTTCTGAATTTGATTTCGCTCTATTAAAAAACCGTATAATGCCCTCTATTTTTACCCATCGAAATGCTCCTCTTTCTCTTCTAGAAAAACTGGCCCATTTTAAACCTGAGTATATGGATATCGAGCATGGGTATCCGCTCTATTTCTATGAAAGGATTCAAAAAATATCGCCAACTACTAAGCTCATTGTTTCCTATCACAATTATGATGAGGTACCATGTTTAAAATCTCTTTTTGAAGAGATGAAAAAGCCTTTTGATTGTATCTACAAAATCGCAAGTATGGCGAATAATAGTTTGGATCTATTAAGAATGATGCTCTTTTTAAAAGAGAGTGAGAATTTGATGACAGTCATTGCCATGGGAGAGTATGGTAGACCATCCAGAGTGATGGGAAAAGTTTTGGGTAATGCCATTGATTATTGCTCTATGGGCGAGAGTATGCCAGGGCTCGGGCAGATATCCCTTGCAGAGTTGCATGATATTTACAACTATTGCTCTTTAAATGAGAAAACAGAGTTCTATGGTCTTATTGGAGATCCCATAAATAGGAGTCCAGGACACATTTTTCATAACCGCCTTTTTAAGTCTAATGAGCAAAATAGCGTCTACCTAAAGTTTCGCGTAGATAGAGAAGAATTAAGTGGTTTTATTGAGGGGATTAAAGCTCTTCCTTTTAGAGGTCTTAGCGTGACCATGCCTCTTAAAGAAGAGCTGGAAAGTGGAAGGGCTATCAATACCGTGAATTTAGAAGATGGAGATGTGACCTTTACCAACACAGACGGAAAAGGTGCACTCGATGTCATAGAAAAAAGAGGGTTCGTTAGAGGGAAAAGAGTATTGATTTGGGGGGCTGGCGGAAGCGCAAAAGCGATCTATGAGGAAGCTATAAATCGCGGTGCAGAGGTCTTTGTTATCAACCGAACAAAATCAAAAGCTGTAGAGGTTGCAGGCAAGAGAGGATTTGGACTTCATGAGATGCAAGGTTCATATGATATTTTCATTAATACAACCTCTGTGCAAAGTGAGTATCCCATAGAGCTTTTATCCCATACCCTTATTATGGATATCAATCACAATCCAGAGACTAAGCTTCTGCAAGATGCTAGAAAAAAGGGCTGCAGTGTGATTTTGGGAAGAGAGATGTTTGAAAGGCAGGCCTTTCTTCAGCAGAAGTTCTGGCTATCCCGAAGTCGGATCTACATCAATCAATAATCTTACCTTAGAAGGTATTTGGAAGTGCGCTTTTACATGGGTGACATTTTCAATGAGTTTCAACATCTGCTCTGAACGGATCAAAAATTGAAAGCGAAAGCGATCTTTGACTTTTGCATGGATTGCAGGGATGACGGGATGGATTTTATCGCCAGGCGATAGATTTTTAAGAATTTCTTCACGAAAACATTCTGCTATTTGCTTTGCTCCCTTTTCATTTGTGCTAGAGAATGTCAATTTGATCATTCTCGAGAAAGGCGGGAAGAGAAAGAGCTTTCTTGATTCTAGCTCTTCTTTATAGAAGTTTAAGTAGTCTTGATTCATCGCCATTTTAATTACGGGGTGCTCAGGCATACGCGTTTGGATGATGACCTCGCCCTCGATCTCCTCACGGCCAGCTCTTCCCGCTACTTGAGTGATGAGTTGAAAGACATTTTCAGGCGCTCTAAAGTCGGGGATAGAAAGCGCACCATCTGTGTTGAGAACGCCAACTAAAGAGACGGATGGGAAGTGAAATCCTTTGGCGATCATTTGCGTTCCGATAAGAACATCTGCTTTCCCCGAACGAAAAGCATCGAAGAGATCTTCATGTGAGGTTTTTTTGCGAGTGGTATCTCTGTCCATACGAAGCGTGCGAATGTCGGGAAGGATCGCATTGAGGGAGCGCTCAATATGTTCTGTGCCAAAACCTTTGAATTTAAAGGTGTCGAGAGATGAGCAGGAAGGACACTTTCTGGGAGAAGGGAGATAATAGTCGCAAAGATGGCAACGCAGAATATTTTCTTTTTTGTGATAGGTAAGTGAGATATCGCAGTGCGGGCAAGAGATAATGTTGGAACAGCTGGTGCAGGCTTGAGAGGCGTGAAAGCCGCGCCGGTTTAAAAAGAGAAGAGTTTGCTCGCCTTTTTGGTATCTCGTTTTTATTCCTTCAAGGAGATCGTTTGAGAAGTGGGTGTAGCCGCCATTTTTCTCATACTCTTTTACCATGTCGATGATCTTAACTTTGGGAAGAGAGGCATTGGCAGCTCTTTTAGTCATGGAAGAGAGAGCGTACTTTCCTTTTTCTGCTTTATAGAAGCTTTCTAGAGAAGGAGTGGCAGAGCCTAAGACGATGCAAGCATTTTGCATTTTTGCGCGCATGATGGCGACGTCTCTCGCCTGATAGCAAGGGGACTCTTCGGTTTGCTTGTAGGAAGAGTCGTGTTCTTCATCGATGATGATGAGTCCCAAATCTTTAGCGGGAGAGAAGATCGCAGATCTGGCACCCAATATAATGGGCGCTTTTCCCTCTAAGATTTTCGACCAATCAGACGATCTCTCTCCGAGAGATCTTTTGTGATGGAGAATGGCTATGGGTTCTTTGAAACGGGCGCGAAATTTTTCAATGAGTTGAGATGTGAGGGCAACTTCGGGAACAAGCACTATGACAGACTGGCCTTGGTCGATTGCTTTTTGCATGAGCTGCATATAGACTTCGGTTTTACCGGAGCCTGTGATGCCGTGAAGTAGGTGGACCTGAAACTTTTTCTCGTTCATCGTCTTTCCAATCTTTTCAAATGCTTTTTGTTGCTCTTCTTTTAGTGTTTTTGGTTTTGTTTCAAAGTAGTTTTCAAAAAGAGAGTCGGAGGCTTCAATTTTTTTAGATTTGATGAGCTTTTTTTTCAGAAGTGAATCGATCGGGCTCTTAGAAATCTTGAGGTCATCTGTGAGGTCATGCTGATAGGCGCCATTTTCTTTGAGCAGATATTCGAGCGCTGCACTTTGGGCTGGAAATGTTCTTCTTAAATCTTTGACTGCCTCGATTAGAGTCTCTTTTGTCTTGTTTAGTGTGAGATAGACTTTGGTTTTTGCTTTCACTTCTTTGCGAATCGAGGGCGGAATCATGCATTTGAAGACTTGGTCAAGGGGAGCTATGTAATATTTAGCCATCCACAGCCCTAGCTTAAAGAGCTCAGGTCTGATCCAAGTATTTTCTGGCAAGACTCCCAAGAGAGGCTTTACTTTTGGAACATCGGAATCATCTTTTAGTGCGTAGATATAGCCTCGCAATTTCCTTCCACGCAGAGTTGTTTCGATTCTTGCACCGGGTTTTAAGATGGTGAGTAGAGATGGAGGAACTGAGTAGTCTAATACCTTATCAATGTGGGTATCGAGGACAACGGAGGCGTACTTCATGCAAGGATCTCAATTTTTTTTGAGAGCGCCTTCCAAAGTGAGCATTTGAGTCCAGGGTCTTTAAAATAGAGGGATAGATCAGGAAGCAAAAAGAGAGGAATATCACCAAGATAGCATTCCATCTTCTGAGGGATTTCCCGGTAGAAGCTCATGAGAGCTTTCTGCTCAAAGATAGCATAATCAGGTGCAATGATTAGCTTTAGCTCAGGCGCTGCTAGAAAAGCGTCCCATCTATTCTCCTTTTCTATCGCTTGCGCATCTATCAATTTGCAAGGATGGAAATAGGTGTCTATTGCGGAGGATACTTCTGTTAAAAACTGGCTGATCTCTCTTTTGTCATTGAAGCCTAAAAGAGTGATTGGAGCTGCTTGATTTTTATATTTGTAGCTTGTGGAGATGCGTTTTGCGTCGTGATCGGAGAGGGGAGTGTCGTAAAGTGCTAATCTAGGGCTTAATTTAAGGATCTCTTTTTTAACATCTTCTAGATGATCATTTTTGACTTTGGGC
>JAJFML010000103.1 GCA_021772195.1 Chlamydiota bacterium
TTTTTCGCTGAGTTTTAAAATTCCTAAAAGGCGCATCTTATCCTTATTGGTAGGTTTTCTTGGCATCCTATTTGTTTTAAAACCAAATGTAGGAGCGGTGAATGCTGCAAGTTTTGTAGGAATTGTGGGTGCGATGAGCGCTGCTGTCTCTTTAGTCTCACTCAGGCTTCTTTCTAAGGCAGAGGATCACAGGGTCATTCTATTCTATTTTTTTGCGGCTTGTGTCCTTATCTCTTTTTTTCCCATGATAATTGAGTGGGCGCCAATCGAAAACTTTCTCTCTTGGGCAAATATTTTATCTGTGGGGATATCTGCTGTATTCTATCAGTACTTTCTTACGGCTGCGTATAAACATATTCCAGCAACAAAAGCGGGGTGTATTCTTTATGTAGCGGTTCTTTTTGGAGGAATTATTGATTGGCTTTACTGGGGAAATCTTCCAGACATTTGGGTGGTTGTTGGGGCTGTCTTGATCATAGGAGGAGGAGTTTGGACGCTTCTAGATCAGAGCGAGGTTGTCCCGACTGGAAAAAACTAGGTCTTTCATCTTTTGTTTGATGAGATCTAGGTTTTGAAGCTCATTTGTGAAGAGAGTCTCTTCTATTGCAGAAATAACAAAGAGAGATTCTGGTTCAAAAGGATATTTTGCTTTGAAATCTTCAATATAATCGTCCGATCCTGAGATGTCCGCCTTATTGAGAAGAGTGATGAAGGGTTTTTTGAGTGCTTCGGGATTGTATTCTTTAAGTTCGTTTTGAAGGGTTAGGAAATCAGCATAAGGATCTTCTTTTACCTCTCCAGAGCAGTCGATGACGTAGATGAGGCAGGAGGTTCTTTCAATGTGTTTGAGGAAAGAGAGGCCAAGGCCGCGGTCATTGTGTGCATCTTGAATAATTCCAGGAATGTCTGCAATAAGAACGCGCTTGTAATCATCAAATTCTAAGATACCGAGATTGGGTCTAAGTGTTGTGAAAGGATAGGGCGCAATTTTGACGGGAAGTAGAGTAATTTTTGAGATGAGTGTTGATTTACCAGCATTAGGCATTCCTATCAGGCCGATATCTGCAATGAGCTTTAGTTCAAGGGTAACTTCACACTCTTCGCCGGGAGTGCCTTCAGTGCACTGGTCAGGTGCGCGGTTGGTGGGTGATTTGAAGCGGGAATTTCCCTTACCGCCTTTACCGCCTTGGCATAGGTGGACTTCCTGACCATCCGTTGTTAGATCGTGGAGAATTGTGTCACCATCTTTGATAAGTGTACCCATGGGGACATAGATTTTTATATCTTTGGCGTCTTTTCCTCTTCGGTTATTCCCACCACCACATCCGCCATTTTTTGCTTTAATGATTTTAATGCTGCGGTAATCTTCGAGAGAGTAGAGGTTGGAGTCAGCGATAATGCGGACAGAGCCGCCTTTGCCGCCATCACCACCGGCGGGACCGCCTTTGGGAATGAACTTTTCCCGGCGCCAAGCTACGACACCATTTCCGCCTTTCCCAGCGGTGATACGTAATTTGACGCTATCGGTAAACATATTTTATTACGATTCTCGTGAGTGTGGTAGAACCGAAACAAAAGTTTTTGATGATTTTCTAAAAGTCACAATGCCATCTGTAAGAGCGAAGAGGGTAAAGTCTTTACCTACACCTACGTTCTTTTCAGGATGCCATTTTGTGCCATTTTGGCGAATCAAGATACTTCCAGTTGTAACAAACTGGCCATCTGATGCTTTTACGCCTAGCCTTTTTGAGTTAGAATCGCGGCCGTTTCTACTTGAGCCTTGTCCTTTCTTATGAGCCATGTGGAATCTCCTTTACGATGCCTTAAGTTCTGTGATTTTCACACGAGAATACTTTTGGCGGTGGCCAACTTTTCTTCGGTAGTTTTTACGTCTTTTATATTTATATGCAATGACCTTAGGTCCTGTTGAGTCTCCGATGATCTCACCGGTTACAGTAAATTTTTCAAGTTTTGGAAGGCCAACGAATCCCGATTTACCATCATGGAAAAATAGGATGTCAGAAAAATTAAAATTTTTACCTTCTTCAGTCTCTAAAAGTTCGATATCTATTATGTCGCCCTTTTCAACGCGGAACTGTTTTCCGCCTGTAGCTACGATCGCGTACATGATTTTCTCCTGATTTTCCCCAAGAATATAAAGATTTTTGCAGCTAAAGTCAATTGAATTTCTTAGCGGGTAGTTTTTTGTGAAATCTTTTTTTGAAAGGAAGGAGTGTTACATATAATATTGCAGCAACTAATGCGATGGTTGCGCCTGTTGGCCAGTTAAAGTGGTAAGAAAGAGCGATACCAAGCGAATTGAAGACCATGGCAACAAAAACAGAGAGCACCATCATATTAAAAAGTTTTTTAGTAAAAAGCGACGAGACCATCGCAGGCAGACTTAAGAGAGCTATGACTAAAATGACACCTATCACCTGTATTAAAAGGACGATAGAGATGGCGATTAGAATAAGAAGGAAAAAGTAAAGCGGTTTTACATTTAGACCTTTGAGTTTTGCAAGCTCTTCATCGAATGCAATGGCTAAAAATCTATTGTAGAAGATGCCCACAGAAAAAAGAAGAGCAAGGTCGAGCAGAAAGAGTGCTAGAAGATCGGCTCTTGTAGTCCAGAGGATATTGCCAAACAAAAAGTTCATGATTTCTGTGGTATATCCTGGTGTAATCGAAATAAAAATAACGCCAATTGCCATGCCAGTAGACCAGACGCTTGCAATAATGGCGTCTCGCCTCTCTTTAAAATAGAGGTGGATATAACCAATAATGATCGCTGAGAGAATGGAGGCTGCAAATGCGCCTAAAAGAGGAGTGAGCCAAGGGATGTCAAATTTTCTGCTTAAGTAGAGGAAAAGCCCCATTCCTCCTAAGACAGAATGGGCGATGCTGCCGCTGATAAAAACAATTCTTTTAATAACGACATAAGAGCCTACAACTCCGCTAGCAAACGAGGCGAGAATTCCCGCTATAAAAGAGATTTGAATAAAAGGGTTTGAGAGCATTTCAATCATGAGAGCCTCTTAGAGGCGTGTGATAGAGCCCTAGAGCAAAATGTTCACAGACTTGTTTGGGAAGCAGACAGCTGACCTCTTTTTCTACGCAAAAAATCTTTTCAACATTTTCGATAATTGTGTTGAGGTCGTGAGTGACCATCAAAATGGTCTTTTCCCCTTTCAAGGAATAGATATATTCGTAGATTCCTTCCCTAGTTTTTTGGTCAATGTTAGACGTGGGTTCATCGAGAAGGAGAATTTCTGGATCGTCAATCAATGACCTTGCAATAAGGGCTCTTTGAGCAAGACCTCCTGAAAGATCGCCAAAGCATCTGTTTTGAAAATCGATAAGGCCAAGCGCCTCTAATAATGAGCATGCTTTCTCCTTAAGGTGAGCGGGATATCTTCCAAACCACTTAGACTCTTTTGCCATAGGAGAGAGAACGAGTTCCAAAACTGTAATTGGGAAATCGTGGTCATAGCGTGAGTTTTGAGGTACATATCCAATGTGATGACGCATTTCTTCGGGCTCTTTCTTAAGTAGTAAGATTTTGCCGCTTCGCGGTTTTAAAAATCCCATAATGAGTTTGAGTAGGGTTGTTTTCCCTCCACCATTCGGACCGATGATCCCGATGAGATCACCCTTATTTATGGAAATGTTGACATTTTCTAAAATCAATTCTTCATCAAATCCAAAATTGACATTCTTGAGTTCAATCATGAGGATTTAGGGTCCCGTAGTATCCTTGTTAGCCGCAGAAGATTTTTTTGATATTCTACAGAATAGGGATCAACAATTTTTGTGGGAAGTTTGAGCTCACCTGCTACCTTCAGCGCTCCTTTTGAGCTAAATTGAGGTTGCAAGAGAACGACTTTTACTTTTGTCTCTTTTGCAAGTTTGACGGTTTCCATCAAATCTCGAGGGAGGGGATCTTTGCCTTCGGATTCTATTGATAGCTGCTTTAGGCTATACTCCTGGCAGAAGTATCCAAATGAGGGATGGCTTGTGAGAAAAGTGCGGTACTTGAGTGGTTTTAAAATAGAGCGAATTTCAAGGTCGAGGTTGGATAGTTCATCTAAAAGAGCGTGGAAGTTTTTGCGGTATTCGCTCGTTTTCCCTGGAAAGTGATTGGCAAAAGCTTGAGCTATAACCTCGCTCTGCTCGCCTACAATAGAAGGATTAAGCCAGGTGTGGATGTCAAAGTCGTGATGGTGGCCCAGGTGGTCGCCACTCGAACCAGAAATTAGCTCAACAAGCTCATTTAAATTTTGAATATCAATATTTTTATTGTGCAGCTCAAGAGTTCGGCTCAGCTTTCTTTCAAATGTCTCGCCCATCTGAAACCAAATGAGGGCATCTTGCATTTTGGAAATCTCTTTCGGGGAAGGTTCATAGGTATGCGAGTCAACGCCTTCTGGTACGATCGACATCACGTCAAACTGATCTCCAGCAATTTTTTGAATAAAGTATTTATAGGGAGCGATGCTAACTAGTACTAGCGGTTTTCTATCACCATTTTGAGGAGACTTTTCACATCCAAAGTTTAATATTAGAAAAAGAGAGAGTAAAAGTGAGGAAAATTTAAATTTCAAGAGCTATCTACTTGTTTATAAAGAAAAATTTATATATCAACCCTATTATAGGGCAAAGATAGATAAAAGGGGAGATCTAAATGAAAGGCCACTGGGTTCCATTTATTGGTGTTACACTTCTAGGCTTTGTAGCTTTTCTCGATTTTACCATAGTAAATACTGCACTTCACATTATCCAAAAAGATTTAAAAATGAGCATGATCTCCC
>JAJFML010000104.1 GCA_021772195.1 Chlamydiota bacterium
TGCCATTACTTCAAGAATGAGCTTTTGCGTTCCATCTGTGGAGCCCGTATCACAAATCACCCAGTAATCGATAAGAGGCTTGACCGACTCTAAGCAACGCTTCAGAGCTTTGGTCTCATTTTTAACGATCATGTTGAGGCAAAAAGTTTGCTTCTCTTTAGCGACAAGAGATAGAGAAGTAAATAAGATGAGAATGAATCTAAACATAGGTACCTGTTTTTTTCAATGAATGCAGCAAAGGCTCAAAACTAATTTTTGAATCTTTTTCTGTACAACATAACAGGGGATCTTTTTATTGATCAATAAGAAGCTACAAAAGGCTTTAGTCCTTGATACTAGCAATTGAGAGCTTGCCTGCTTTTACACCGTCCATTTTGATGTTTGCATTACACAAGGGATAAGGTTTGGATAAAATCTCAACATTTCCTGCCTGGCCTTTCATATAGGCACAAGTATCTAGGGTAGTTTCTCGCTCTAATTGGAGAGGAATCTCAGAGCTTGTGCTTCTCATTGAGATATCCCCTCCTTGGACTTGTCCTGATACATCAAAAAGACCGCACGGTGAAGTAATCGTTTCTGCATAGATAGATATTTTCCCACCGATGTTACCTTTTGCCTCAAGAGATCCACAGTTATACACGTGGCCTCCAAAGATAGAAATCTCACCATCTAGGCCACAGGCAGAAATTTTTGAGTCCACGGTTGATGTGTACTCTTCCGATGGTAGGACAGCGATTTTTCCGCCTTTGCCGTCTGCCAGAAGCGCACCTTCTTGCAGGATTTTTGTACCACGAATTTGAATCTGTCCCGCATGCTCGTCGCTGACATCTATGATTCCCTTATTCAAGAGAGGATAGGTGACTATTCCTTTTTGTTTATGGGTAATCGAAACTTTCCCAGAAGGAGCTGAGATTAGATGGATATTTTCAATAGGTGCACCAATAGATTTGAGAGAAATTACACCTCTTTTTGCATGAAGCTCACCACTATTTGTGATTGTGCAATCGATTGCTCGAAAAAAGATCTCACCTCCCTCTCTTACCACATTAAGAGCATCGATTCTCCCCTTATTTCTAATTCCTAAAGAAAAAGGGGTTGCATTTGATTCCAACGTAGTTTGAAGCGCTTCAATCGTGCCGCTATTGAGAATCCCATCTCCGGGAAGTTTGGGATTAACACCAAGGAACTCCTTCTCTGTAAAGCTAACTGAGATTTCGCTCCCCGATCCTAGCAGAACTTTTCCCACCGGAGCCTTAAGAGATCCATGGTTTTCTATGCGATGAGAGAGAAACAAGACATCCTCTTCTCGTGCATTTATCTGACCATAATTTACAAGGCTAGCGTCTTCATCTCCTACAAATCTAAACTCCTGGTCATTCATGAATTGATAATCGGGCAGATCCAAAGTAGAGCAGAGAAGAGCAGAGGCATCAACAAATGCATTCTTACCAATCAAGATGCCATTTTCATTAATAAGATAGACCTTTCCATTACTTTGAATTTTTCCAAGAATTTGGCTCTTTTCAGATCCCACAACGCGAATTAAAACGACAGAATTTTTAAATTGATGAAAAAAGCGCACAATTTCATCTTCTTCAATTGAAAAAGACTCCCAATTGATGACGGCCTTTTTTCCTGTGTGAATTTTAACAAGCTTAGATCCTTGATCAATGACGAGAGCTCGTCCTTCTATGACTTCGCTCTCTTTGGGATTTGCGAATAAAGAGAGAGTTAAAAAGAGAGATAGAAAAAGTGCCTTTTTTAGATGAATCATCAACAACATACCCAAGAAAAATAATAAATATTATGCAAAAAAAACTTAAATAAATACAATGAAACCTTTAGAAAAGACCTCGTCGTCATTCTCTGATTTTCTGAAAGGTACGGTGATTCCATTAAAATTATACTTCTACTCATTTTAACTTCCTCTCTCTTTGCTGCACCTAGTGGCATGCAGTGCATTCATGGACAGGCTGAGCACATACAACATGGAAACCTTCATACAGTTCAGAATGGAGATAAGGCTATCCTACATTGGGATGATTTCTCCGTTGCATTGAACGAACATGTTTACTTTGACCAACTAAATGATACATCTGCTGTTTTAAATCGCGTTATAGGAGAAAACTTAAGTGAGATTCATGGAAAGATCTCCTCCAATGGGTCGGTCTATCTAATTAATCCTAATGGCATTCTCATTGGAGATGAAGGTGTTATCCAAGTAGACTCTTTTATTGCATCTACATTCAACCTCACAAATGAAGACTTTCTAGGACTTCAAGAAGAGTTATATGTTGGTGATTCCACCTCATCTGTCATTAACTTAGGAAAAATTGAATCGAACAACGCCATTTTAATTAGCTCACAAGTTGTAAATAAGGGCGAAATCTTTGCAAAGGATTTTGCCGGGATCGCAGCTGCTAAATCTGTCATTTTAAAACCTGTTGGCAGTGAACGCATAATTATTAAACCACATCCTGGAACTCTTGAAGAAGGAATCACCACAACTGGTAAAATCGAAGGGTCCCATATAGAACTTAAAGCTGACGGATCACTCTATACACTTGCAATTAACCAAGATGGCATGATTCAAACCCACGTCAAAGAGGAAAATGGCCGCATTCTGATTCAAGCCAATGATGGAAATCTCATGCACACAGGAGAAATCCATGCTCCTGGCGCTTCCGTTCACCTCCTAGCAGATAAAATTGCCCTCCAAAATGGAACAAAGATCGATGTAAGCGGCGAGGCCCCAGGTGAAGTACTCATTGGCGGTGATTTTCAAGGTAAGAACCCCCTATTTCCCAACGCAAATGTTGTTTTTGTGGATGATGATGTAGAGATCAACACAAGCTGTTTTACAAACTCAGATGCCGGAAGAGTGATCATCTGGTCAGATCAATCGACTTATTTTTACGGAAAAATCAATTGCCAAGGTGGGATGCTAGGCGGCAACGGCGGGTTTTGTGAAATTTCCAGCAAAAATTACCTTGATTTCCAAGGATTGGTAGATAGACGCGCTCCCAACGGCAAAGCTGGCACGCTTTTACTTGATCCAAATAGAATTGAGATCTCATTAGGAGCTGATACTCGTATTACTGGAGCTACTCCTTTTCAAGCTACAGCTGGCCCCTCTCCTAGCGTTCTCAGCAAAGGGACACTTGAAACTGCTTTAGGCTTCGGATCTGTAACTGTTGATGCGAACGGCGGTGTGGACAATATGGATG
>JAJFML010000105.1 GCA_021772195.1 Chlamydiota bacterium
GAAAAGAACGCGAAGCGCTAAAGATCCTGTGATTTTCGGCTGAGTTTTCTTGGGATTTACTTTATTTTCCATCTATAATAGGGACAAACCTAATAAACCAATTTTTTTGCATGGTACCAAAAGAGATAAAGAGCGCGCAACATAAGCTTGTAAAAAAGCTTGTAAAACTACGAGACAATCGATCCTTTAGACAGGACTCAAGGCTTGTTCTTGTTCCCGGAATAAAGATGGTAGAGGAGTTATCTCAATCTATCCCAATAGAAATTCTTTTATATACAGGCGAAAAACCCCTCCTTTCATCTAAAGAGCTCATTCAAACTACCCCTCAAATTCTAAAAAAGATAACAGGACTCACCTCAAACGAATCCGTTGCCGCCTGCTTTCCCCTTCCAAAAGAGCAAGACCTTACAAAAAACGATTCTCTTCTTATCCTTGATGAAATCCGAGATCCTGGAAATGTGGGAACACTCTTTAGGTCTGCGCTCGCATTGGGAAGAAAAGGTATTATTCTTACTCCAAATACTGTCGATCCATTTAATGATAAGGCCTTGAGAGCTTCGAAGGGCGCTGTCTTTCATCTTCCTTTTCAACATTTAGAAAAAAATGAGATCCTAAAACTACCCTCGCTTCTTTTAGCCGATCTAGATGGAGAAGATGCAGATGAGATGACTTTTACTACTCCATCCTCTTTAATCTTAAGCAATGAATCTAGAGGAGCTGACAATGTTTTTTGTAAATCGTGTCTGAAAGTGAAAATTAATATGAACTCTCAAGTTGAATCATTAAATGTCGCAACTTCAGGAAGCATTCTTCTCTACCTAATGAGGCCCAAATGAATCGTCATATAGATTATGAGGAGGAGTATCATGGAAATGACAAGAAGGCTTCTCGAAAAGAGCGCCGCATTGCAAGCAACACAGATCGTTCAAAGTTTAAAAAAACTGATCTAAAAAAAGTCAAGTCTACGGTTTCCAACTCCTCGTCCTCGCGCGGAAGGGTGCTCTCTATTACCGGTGAAGGTATTTTGATCAGTTCCAATGATCAAACCTACCTTTGTTCTATTCGAGGACACCTAAAAAAAGAACGTACAAGAAATAAAAATATTCTTGCGGTTGGCGATTTTGTCTATTTCCAAATCTTAAATAGTGAGCAAGGGCAAATCTTAGATGTAGAAGATAGAAAATCCATTCTAGAGAGGGTTGATGTCAGTGGCCGCAAAAGACAACTTCTTGCGGCGAATATCGACCAGGTCTTTATTACAACCTCTCTTGTAAAGCCCCCTCTAAAACCTTTCCTCATCGACCGCTACATAATCGCTGCAAGAAAAGGCAACATGGAACCGATTATCGTTGTTAATAAAATTGATCTACTGAAGGGGAAAGGATCTAGGTCAAAAGAAGTTCTAGAGCAAAAAAAACTTTATAAATCGTTTTTGCACGCGTACAAGCACATGGGCATACAGATTATTGCTGTTAGCTGTGAGACAAACGAAAATATGGATTTACTTGAGGACATGATGATTAACAAGGCCTCTGTTTTTTCAGGTCAATCCGGAGTCGGAAAATCCTCCCTAATTAACCTCATACTTGATCTAAACCTTCCCGTTAAAAAGATCATAGAACGAACACGAAAAGGAGCCCACACCACCACTGCAGCGACACTCATCCCTTTAAAAAAAGGTGGCTTTTGTATTGATACCCCTGGAATAAAAAGTTTTGGCCTTTGGGATGTAAAAAAGGAAGACATTATTGGTCACTTTATAGAGATTCAAGAAAGCTCAAAAGACTGTAAGTTTCAAAATTGTAAGCATATTCATGAACCTGGCTGCGCAGTTTTGCTTGCAGTAAAAGAGGGAAAAATCGACCCTCTACTTTATGAATCCTATGCCACTCTCATCGAAGGTGGCACGGATGAATTTACCTACTATTGATAAGGAGAGACTGATTAAGTGCTGTGTTTTAGATTTTTCGCAAAATCACTGCAAAAATCAATTTTTGAGATCGAATTAAACCTCTGACGGTTAGTGAGATCGAAAAATTAATTTTTACCTGATTTTTGGAAAAGATGAAATACATGACTTATTCAGTTTCTCCATAAGGAGACTTATGGACAAAATTACGCGCATTCATGCTTTAGAAATTTTAGATTCACGTGGGAACCCCACGGTACGCGTCTTTATTGAAACGGATGGAGGGATTACAGCTTTTGCCTCTGTTCCATCTGGAGCATCAACAGGTGCAAAAGAAGCCTTGGAATTGCGTGATAAAGATCCCGATCGTTACTCAGGTAAAGGCGTTCTCAAAGCTGTAGAAAATATTAATGGAGCTATCCAAAACCACCTGAAAGGACTCAGCGTCCTCGATCAAGAAAACATAGACTCAAAAATGCTGGAATTAGATGGCACAGAAAATAAATCAAAGCTCGGTGCCAATGCTCTGCTCGGAGTATCTCTAGCAAATGCAAGAGCTGCTGCAAAAGTGAAAAAGCTTCCCCTCTACCGGTATCTCTCAGAAAAGTCTGAATACATTCTACCTTGCCCCATGATGAACATCATAAATGGAGGCATGCATGCAGATAACATGCTCGATTTTCAAGAGTTTATGATCAGGCCAAAAGGGGCTACCTCCTTTAGCGAAGCACTTCGAATGGGAGCTGAAATCTTTCACACGCTTAAAAAGGAACTTCACTCTAAGGGCTTTTCCGTTGGAATAGGAGACGAGGGCGGTTTTGCACCTGATTTTTCTTCCAACGAAGATACTCTAGATATGATCTCGCTTGCATGTAGGGAAGCGGGCTATGCTCCTGGAGAGATGGTTACTTTTGCTCTCGATCCCGCCGCAACCGAATTCTTTCGCGAAGGTGAATATATTGAGGTGAAGAAAAAAGAGAAGAATGAATTTTTTCATTCTAGAACATCTCCTGAGCAGATCTCTTACCTCGAATCTCTAACAAATAAATTCCCGATTGATTCTATTGAAGATGGTCTTGCAGAAGATGACTGGAAGGGATGGAAAATGCTTACTGAAAAGCTCGGCAAAAAGATCCAACTCGTTGGAGATGATATTTTTGTGACCAACCCTTCCATTTTAAAAAGAGGTATAGATGAGAAAGTGGCAAATTCCATTCTCATCAAACTCAACCAGATTGGAACCCTAACAGAAACACTTCAAACCATTAATCTAGCACATCAAAATGGCTATACTACCGTTATTTCACACCGTTCGGGTGAGACTTCCGATACTTTTATAGCCGACCTTGCAGTAGCTACTAGTGCCGGCCAAATTAAAACAGGTTCGCTTTGTAGATCAGACCGCTTAGCAAAGTATAATCGTCTTCTTGAAATTGAAGATGAGTTAGGCCCTAAAGCTAAATTCCATGACTCAAATCCTTTTTAGAAATTATCTTAGAGGAAAAAGAACCTTAAAAGGCTTTGTTATTTAGAATAAATTAAGAACTCTTATTTCTGTAATAATAACGAGCAGAAAGAATACTGCAGCCAGCGCCAATGCGACATTCCCTCCTCCGATACGCAATTCTTTTCCCCAACCTACCTGTTTA
>JAJFML010000106.1 GCA_021772195.1 Chlamydiota bacterium
ATCTTTTAGGTAGGTCATGTTTAGGTTTCCCAAATCAGATGTCATAAAATTGATTCATTTGGTTAATTTGAATGATAGCAAGTATAGAGAAGTGGCTTTAAAGCTTCAATAAAAGTTTGAGGAGAATTTATGAAGAAATTGGCAAAGTGATGTTTTTTAGAGAAGAATTGGGATGGTTTAGGGCTTTTAGAGGTGTTTTTTTGATAACTTTCTTCTGGAAATCCTATGAAAGTGCTATATTTCAAATTTTCTTGATAAGGCAATGTGGGTACCATGGTACAAATTAAAATTAAAAAAGGGCTTGATGTTCCAGTTTTTGATTCTCAATATTTTGAAGTTCAAGATCTTGCAAGGGTTTCTCTTGTAGCTTTGGATTTAACGCCGTTTTCTTATTTAAGGTTAAAAGCATTGAAAAAGGAAGGAGAGTCTGTCCTTACTGGAGAGCCTCTTGCTGAAGATAAGGAAGATAGTGGAAAGGTTTTTCTTTCTCCTGGCTGCGGCGTTATTAAAGAAATTATTCGGGGAGAGAGGAGGTCCTTATCTCATATAGTTATTGAAGCTGTAGAGAAAGAGGAATTTTTCAACCACAATACTGCTGACCTGAGTACAAGTCCTGAAACTCTTATTCAATACCTTCATGATAAAGGGCTGTTTTCACATATTATCATGAGACCCTTTGCGGTACTCCCTCAAGTAGCTCTACCTCCAGACCGTATTTTTATTAAAGGCGTTGAGTCGGCTCCACTTGCCCCTCCAACTGAACTTCAATTAAAAGATTTTGAAAGTGATTTTGAGAACGGTGTTAGTTTTCTCTCGAAGATTACTGAAAAAATTCATTTAGTCTTACCTAAGGAGTCGACATGTAAAGCAGCTTTACAAACAAAAAATGTCACCCTTCATTTTGCTGAAGGCCCCCATCCTGTGGGTAATTCATCTGTACATATTCATGCTATTGATCCCATTAAATCTTCCAAGGATATTGTTTGGACGCTTGATTTTACCGATGTAATTACGATAGGAATGCTTAGCCATAAAGGGATTTATCATAATCAGCGAGTTGTATGCGTTTCAGGCCCAGAGATTCTCCCAGAAAAAAGAGGTCTTTTTAGAACGGTGTCAGGACTCTCCATTCGCTCCCTTTTGGATGGTAAGGTTGAAGAGGGCTCTCGGATCATTTCGGGTGATCCGCTTATGGGAACTAAAGTAGACATGGATGGTTTTTTAGGTTTTAAAGATTATTCCGTTTGCGCCTTTAAGGATATAGAGCCACGTGAAATGATGCATTTTCTTAGATTGGGAGGAAAAAAATATTCAGCGTCAAGAGCCTATCTTTCGGGGTTTTTTAAAAAGGGAAGCTACCTTTTCTCAACTAATCAACACGGTGAGCCTAGGCCCTTTATTGATGGGAATGTCTATGACAAGGTGATGCCATTAAAGATTCCAACAATGCATCTTATTAAAGCAGTCTTAGCAGATGACTATCCAGCTATTGAGCAGCTAGGTATTTTAGAAGTAGCTCCTGAAGACTTTGCTCTTCCAACGTTCATTTGTCCTAGTAAGATTGAAATGGTTGATCTTATCAGAAGATGCCAAAGAAAATATTTCAAGCAAGTTTTGTTCTAGTTTTCCAATTCTATGGAAAAAAAAGCTCTCTTCAATCAAATTCGTAGGGAATATAATTCTTTATTTTCAACGATTTATTGTAATGAGTTTTTTTAAGCGGTTTATATCTATTTATCTACTACTCATTACATCTGTAATTTTTGCAGATCAGTTTGAGGAGTTCGATTCGAGCAATCTTTTAAAAGATCTTGCGATTGTGGAAGAAATTAATCAAAGGCAAAATGACGAACTCCCTTTGATATATAACTACCTAATGCAAGGTGGGTATTTTACAATGCCATCTGCAAGGATGGCAAAGGCCGGAAATCTTGGCATAGGGTACGCATACCTTCCACCTTACCAGATAATAGGAGTTGCTTTTCAATTTTTTGATCGCATTGAGGCTGGTGGAAACTATACCATTTTTAACGGTATCAAAGAATATAACTTTGGACATTGGGGTTTTGGGGACGATGCTGACCGCATAGCAAATATCAAAATTGCCGTGTTAAAAAAAGAAGATGGATTTCCCTATCTTCCTGAAATAGCTCTTGGTTGGAATGATTTTATTGGATCTAAAAGGTTTTCATCTTTTTATGTAGCTGCAACTAAAGAATTTTTGGATTTAGACTTTGAAATAACTGCGGGGTGGGGAATGGGAAGAATTCACGGTTTCTTTCTTGGAGGAGCATGGTCACCTTTTAGAAAGGGCACAAGCTTTTTTAAGGGCTTTTCTCTGGTATTAGAGTATGACGCCAACAATTATCGAAAACGTTCAGATGAGCATCCAAAAGGAAGAGACGTAAATTCTCGCCTAAATGCGGGAGTTCGTTGGAACCTATTCGACTTTATCCAGCTATCTGCTAGTACAATAAGAGGAAAAGATTTTGCGGCTGGGGCCCAATTAACTTACAACCTGGGAGATACGGAAGGTTTTTTTCCAAAAGTTCACGATCCCCTTCCCTACACATTTCCGGTTGATAGAGAACCTTTGGGAATGATTCGTTCAGAAAATGAGTTTTCACAAGAACTTATTTATGCCTTTAGAGATCAAGGGTTTGATCTCTCTTCAATTATTTTGCAGCCGGGCAAGAAGAGGCGCGACTCATTATACCTCAAAGTTGTTAACGTTCGATACCGCGAAGAAGATGCTGTTCGATTGAAAATTCAAGAAATACTGTCTTCTCTTCTTCCTGAAAATATCATAAATACCACAGTTGTAATAGAAGCGGATGGAATAAAATCTCAAGCCTATCAGTTTCGAACAGAAGACTTAAATCGTTATCAATTAGGAGCGCTTAGTGAATTTGAGTTCCGCGTAATATCTCCTCTGCGAGAAGTTCCTCATGCCCCCTCTTCTTATGACTCTCAAACGCTCTATCGAAGAAGAAAAAACCTTTGGGTTTATACTTTTAGGCCCATTTTTAGAACCTATTTTGGAAGTACAACAGGGAAAATTAAGGCGGATGTAGGGTTTTCAACTGGCCCTGAAGGATATCTCTTTGACCAAATTTACTATTCTTTGATGGCGAGTTATACGATTGTATCGAGTAGTGAGGGCATTGGATCTGTAGATATTTATAACCCATCTCAAAAACTTAATGTTCGATCGGATTCTATTTTGTATCACCAAACGAGTTCTTTTCATCTCAATGAGGGCTACCTACAAAAGAGTTGGAATTTAGGAAAGGGCTGTTTTTATCGTATGGCTCTTGGGTACTTTGAAACTGCTTATGCAGGAATTGCTGGGGAATTTTTATACTTTCCAGTCCATGCAAATTGGGCAATTGGATTGGAGCTGGCCTCACTTCTGAAGAGAAACTACCAAGGCCTTGGTTTCCAAAGAAACATTCGCACGTTCAAAGGGTTTGAAAGGAAATATGTTCCCTACTATGGATTGCAGTATTTTCTCGACTTTTACTATCAGTATAGGCCGCTCATGCTCGATTTTAAGATGAGTCTAGGGCAATTTCTTGCTTGGGATAAAGGTATTCGAATTGAAGGTGGAAGAACATTTCCGAGCGGTCTGAGAGTGGGTTTGTGGATAGCATATACAAATGGAAATGATAAGATTCACAGATCAAGATATTTTGACAAAGGGTTCTCTTTTTCTTTACCTCTAGATATCTTTATGACTAAAAGTAGTCGTACTAGAATTGGATATGCTATGGCAGCATGGTTAAGAGATGTAGGCGCTAGAGCAAGCACAGGGAAAGAGTTATATGATACGCTCTATTTTGAGAGATTTAACTCCTATTCAACATTTAGATAAATTTTAGAGCCGAATCGATGGCATATGAGAAAATCA
>JAJFML010000107.1 GCA_021772195.1 Chlamydiota bacterium
TATGAGTATGCTTCAAATTGAGTTGACAATAGCTGGTTTAAATCATCGATATCGGCTTGTATATGGTCTATCTCTCTTCGATTATGATGAGAGTCATGACGATACATGTGCGTAATAGGGCCTCTATCTTGAATGATCTGACCCAGGCCATCGTAGGAAACCTCTGTTGTTCCAAAATGGGAGGAGTTATGGCTGATAAGTTGCCCTTTCTCATCATACGTATAGTTTGAGGTGTGATAGGGAGAAGTTTGGCGAGTGATTTTGCCTGTTAGATCTCGCCTTATCTCAAAAGAGCCCGTGTTTGCAATCATCTCCTGCTCTAATAGATTGCCTTTTGCGTCATAAGTGGAATATTTGTGGTTATAGAGGATCTCTCCTTCAGTAGATAGACGGTTGATCTGCCTAAGATAAAGAGCGTCATGTTCATATTTAATCGAACTTTGATCGGGAAGGGTAACTGTTAATAATCTTCCTAAATGATCATAGGTTTTTGATAGGGTATAATTATGGTCCTGCTTTTCACAGATCATTTGTCCTAGATCATTGAACTCTCGGGAGGTGTTGAGCTGATTTAGGTTGTCGTAGGCATCTGTTAGAAATCCCTTTTTGTTGTAGGTATACCTATAATCAATCGTGCCATCCGAAGATTTTAGATGGGTAAGTCTTCCTGCTGCATCGTAGGTGTAGGTTATAATTGTGCCATCTGGCCTCATTTCAGAGGTCTTTCTCCCTTGAGAATCATAGGCAAAGCGGGTGGTTTTCTCCTGTGCTCCTTCGTAATTTAGGATGAGAGCATCTAGCTGCCCATCACGATAGACCCAACGTGTCTTTTTTTCTGAAATGAGCTTCTGTAACATGTAGATGTAGCTGATTTGCAGAGTCTTGTTGCCCTGTTCGTCATAGAAATATTCTTCTTTGGAAAGGGTCATTTCGAGAGGGTTCTTTTTCTCTAGAGAGAGAACTTTACCTTGGACATTCGCGATCTCTATAGTGAGATTTCCCTTGGAATCGATGATCGTTTTTTTTGTGGCATACTCTCCGTTTGATAAGGGATAAAAATCGTCGTAAGAAAAGAAGGTTTTACGGTCCATTGCATCAATATGCTCAAGGATTCTTCCAAAAGAGTCATAGGAGATGATATCGGTTGCGCTCCCTGAATAGGTTACATCCGATTTTGCAATTCTTCTTCCATAATGATCATACTCATAGTAGGTGTGGTCATAGATTTTGCGACCATTTTCCTCTTTCCACTGTTCAATTATATTTCCACTGATATCATAGAGCGTTTTGTTCTCAATGGTACTTCCTGATCGATCAGTGATAACAGAGTAAATTCTTCCCATGGAATCATAGGTGAATTTGGCCTTTTTTGTTCCAAGGGAGGATCTTGTCTCCTCACACGTTTTTCTGCCAGCGCCATCGTAATGGTAAAGGGTTTGAATTCCTGTAGGATCGGTGTGGGATAGTAGAGAAAAGGTGTTATATTCCCATGACTCAGATGAGACAAGCGCGTTGCTAGCTGAGAAAAGTTTTTTAGAGATCGTTCTTCCAAAGTAATCGGTTTGATATTGAATACTGGTGCCATCTGGATGGATCTCTTTTTGAAGGGAGCCATCAGATCCATAGATCTTTTTGATTCGGTTACCCTTTTCATCAATCACAGCTTTAGGTTTATTGAAGGCGGTGTATTCGATTTGCTTTATCTTGCCTTCTTGATTCATTAGGCTGGTCACATTTCCTAATGGATCGTAGCTGAAATGGGTGGAGCTTGCAGGAAGATGGGCGCCTTTAGGTGAGAAAGAGCTTGTCATTCTGCCAAGCGTGTCATGTTCAAATCGGGTAGTTCTGCCTTGGAAAGATGTAGAGCTGGTTTTGTTCTTTAGTTTGTCATAGGTAAAGGAGCTTTTTCTATTTCCATCTTTTGAGGTAAGCTCGATTTGAATGATATTTGATGCATGGTCGTAGGTATATAGCTTCGTAATGGGAGAGTCTGCCTCTTTCTCGGAAATCAGTTGGTTCTTTTCATTATAGGAGTAGATTCCTTCTCTATTTTGCTCATCTATTTTTTTGATCAGATTTCCCGCTTTATCGTAAAAAAAACGATTGCTGTAGATGTAAGTATGATCTGCATCATAGAAATCAACTTTGCTGACAAGATTTTGTTTGTTGTAGGAATAAACAGTCTTCTTTAAAAGCTTCTCTCTAGTCTGATCAAAATATCTCTCTTGAATCTCCTCAGGAAAACCAAGTGCAGGTGAAGACTCTCTCGGTTTAATAAGGGTGATTTTTCTCTGAGAGACCCGCTCTAAGTTGTTTGGGTCTTCATCTGATCCATCATCCATGGTCATACGAACTAGAATGTGATCTTGATTGTATTCGTAAAACTCTCTTGCGAGAATTCTTTTTTGAAAACGCGTTATTTTGGATTTAATTAGTTGAGTATTTTTGAAATAGGTGAATTGAGTCTCTATTCCGCTCATATTCTTTTCAGAGAGAAGGCGATTTAATCCATCTTGGGAATATTTACGCGTTGTAGAATGGGTCTCTTTGCTAGAATTGCCTGTAAAAGATCTAGATTGATCAACCTGGGTAATATTGCCAAATTTATCATAAGAATAACTCGTCTTACTTGAGCACTTTCCATCTTTTAGAGTCAGGGACTTTAGCAGGTGAGGTTTGTCATTTGCACCCCATTCATAACGTGATTCTTGTAGAAGCTTTCCGTTCTCTTTCGATTCGATAAATTGGATGCGTCCAATTTTAGAAAAATAATAGGAGCTCTCACCGCCATAGATGTCTTTGACGAGAGTAATTCCAGGAGTAGGTATCCCTTTCTTGCCAATATTGTAGAAGAAAAAATGTGTAGGTAAGCACTTTTTTGAATTGCCGGGAAATTTGATCGATTTTATGCGATTTAACTTCGTGTCACTGTATCCTTTCACGTAGACCTTCTCTTTTTTGACGATATTCTCATCAAGATGGTAATAGGAGGCCATAAATGACTGACTTTTATTGTTGTGCTCCTCTTTTACAAAAGGAATTGTTCTTTCTTCTTCCTCGCTGTAATGAAAGATCCTGTTCAGTCCAAAATTACTTTCAACGCTGTCTAAAAAATGGTAGGAAATTTTTTTTCCCTCTCCATTTTTTTTTCTCTCTTTAGAGTTGTGAAAGTTATCAATAATTTTGATGGAGTAATTGTAAGTAAGCTCTTTGCCATCGCTAGAGCTAACATGGCATGTAGCGCTATCCTTATTCGACTTATGAGTGAAATTGATCGAGGCGTATACCTTTGTTCCAGATGGGTTTTTCGACTCAATTTTTGAAATTAGTCCCTTCTTATCATACTCATATACAATAAGGTTACCATTGGGCTTTTTCTCACTCTTTAAATGAAAGACGTGCTCGTTGTTGCTATACTTCGTTAGATCTTCTAAATTAAAGATAGAGTCTTCAAAAACTTGAAACTCTTCATAAGTACGAAGCGTTCCATCTGGATGGTGAAAGTGAATTGTCTTGTTTGAACGTGTAAAGTATGCATTTTCTAAGTTGCTGTTTTCGGAGCTTCCTTGGGATAAATGGGTAAGGGAGAGTAAATCCTCCTTTAAATCAGGTTTATAGAGCTCAAATTTTCTCTTCTCAGAGATAATGTAAGGAAGTGTAATGCCGTCAGGCTCGGATACAAAAGCTTTCTCATTAGATGTCTTATCTCCCTCAACATGCACAAAAAGGCTTAACTTCAGATGAGGTAGTATCTGCCACCCAGCTTCGGGATGTAAAGTGTTTCCGCTTGAATAACTTCTTGAAATAATCAAGGGTTCTACAGTGGAAATTACTAGATCATTTTCATGAAGTTTAAGAGAGCCTGTAAGAAGGTTCACATGATCTAGATAGTCATTTGCAAAAAGTGAAAAGGTGCAAAAGATTAAAAGGAAAGAGAGCATGTAAACATCTCGGCAAATATTGTAAAAAAAACGCCGAGATTAAAATTTAAATTGAGTATTTTGTCAAATCATTTTTTAAGTGAAATGATGGTTGGTAGAAGTGTTTAAGGGACTAGGGTTAAGATATAAGGTCTCTCATAACCATATATTGATAGAGCTAAAGAGTAAGACTATCATTTGAAGTAATTGGTTAGGGGGAGAGCTTTAAAAAATATTTATATGTCGAAAAATGAAAATGACTTATATATAGGAGTATGTTTAAAAAATTGTTCATTTCATCTTTTTTGTGTGTCGCTACAGCATATTCTTTACCAGAAGGTGCTGATGTTAAAAATGGCTCGGTTGATATTACGATGCCAAGTGAAAGTAGCCTAAAGGTTACATCTTCAGATAA
>JAJFML010000108.1 GCA_021772195.1 Chlamydiota bacterium
GAAAGGCCCAAACCTTGGAGCCTAGTTTTTGGCTGAGAGTATCAGCCAGCTTTTCGGTATCTTCATAGATGGGAGATTTGCCGCCGATTGCCTGATAGTCTTGCTTAACCCTTCGAGTTCTTCTGCTAGCTATTCTACCGAAAAGAAAGTGGTGAATGGGCTTTAAAAGATTCGTGCGAACAACATCACGGTCTCGAAGCAGCGATTTTAAGAAGGGCTCAATCTCATCAAGATTTCTGGGACCACCAAAGTTGACTAAGACGTACTGGATGGACATGTGGGTTCCTCGTTAGTTTTCGATACAATACTTTCTTTTGAATTTTCAAGCACGTATTGAAAAATAAGAGGAGCAATAATTGTTGCGTCGGACTCAATCATATAGCTAGGAGTGCTAACTGCAATTTTTCCCCAAGTGATCTTTTCACTGGGGGGAGCTCCGCTATAAGAGCCGTAAGAGGTAGAGCTATTGCTGATCTGGCAAAAGTAGCTCCAAAGAGGACAGTTTTTTCCCAAATCTTGACGAATCATGGGAACGACGCAGATAGGAAAATCACCTGCAATGCCGCCGCCAATTTGGAAAAATCCAATCGGGTGATCTTTTGATGTTTTTAAATACCAACTGGCTAGATTTGCCATATATTCAGTTCCCGATTTCACGGTGTCAAATCGGGCAAGATCTTTTGTGATAATGTGAGATACAAAAATATTTGCTGTCGTAGAATCTTCCCATCCAGGAACAAAAATCGGTAGATTTTTCTCATAGGCGGCATAGAGCCAAGAGTTTTTAACATCGATCTGAAAATATTGCTCTAAAATACCGCTTTCAAAGAGCTGGTAGAAATATTCGTGTGGAAAGTAGCGCTTGCCCTCTTTTTCAGCAGTTTGCCAAAGATCTAAGATATGCTTTTCAATACGCCTGATCGCTTCATCTTCGGGGATGCAGGTGTCGGTCACGCGGTTCATCCCTTGATCGTAGAGCTTTTGCTCATCTTCTTTTGTAAGTGTTCGGTATTCAGGAATGCGTTTGTAGTGGTCGTGAGCAACTAAGTTAAAAACATCTTCCTCAAGATTCGCACCCGTGCAGCAGATCGCAGAGACTTTCCCCTCGCGGATCATTTCAGCGAGTGTGATGCCGAGCTCAGCTGTGCTCATGGCACCAGCTAGAGTGATGAACATCTTTCCATTTTGATCTAAAAGCTTTACCCACCCATCTGCAGCGTCAATGAGGGAGGCGGCATTAAAGTGTAGAAAGTTCTTTTTTAGGAAGTCTGAGATATTCATTTTGTCTCTCCAAAGTATAACTAAGTAGTTTATAGATGAGTTTGGCAGCTAGATAGTCAGGCGCCCAAAAGTTTTGGATGGGGCAGAGCTCGACTACGTCAAAGCCAATAATTTTTCTTTTTTCTGTTACTTTTTTCAGTAGTTTGAGAGCTGTATGCCAAAAAAGGCCTCCGGGCTCAGGTGTGCCGGTAGATGGCATAAGCGAGGAGTCAAAGACGTCGAGATCAAATGTGATGTAGACATTATCTGTAAGACGATCGATGACTTGATCCATCCATTTATCATTTTCAAAAAGGTCGTGTGCAAAAAAAGTATTTTCTGGCTGGATGTAAGCGTTTTCTTCTACGGACATGCTGCGGATTCCAACGGGAACGATTCGCTTCACATTTTCCATCTCTCGTACGCGTGACATAACAGAGGCGTGACTTAAAGGGTTGCCCTCATAAGCAGGGGCTAGGTCTGCGTGGGCATCGAGCTGCAGAACGCTAATGGGGCCATATTTTTCTGCATGTGCTCGAATAGGCGCAGCAGAAATAGCATGTTCGCCGCCAAGAGTGATGACAAACTTTCCCTCTTTTAAAAAAGATTTCACCGATTCATAGGTCGATTGTAGCATCTTTTCGCTTGTCTCTTCCCTGACCTCTTTTGCAGTATGAATTCCGAACTCAGAGGCCTCAATGTCGGTCTCAATGTCAAAGAGCTCGATATTGCGAGAGGCTTCTATCATGGCAGAGGGACCCTTGTCTGATCCGTGCATAAACGAAGTTGTCTTGTCAAAGGGCACGGGCACGACTACAACATTTGCCTCTTCAAGGTTTGTAGGAATCCCTAGAAAGTGATTTTCTTGTCCTTGTCCTTGCATAGTTAAACCATCAGATAAGTGTAATTTTTAAGAGCATTTTGAAGTGCCCGAGAAATTTTTAGAGCCTCTTCATTGGTGATCCGCTTTTTCTTCACTGCCATCTCAATTGAGTTGTGCAAGGCATCTTCAAGATCGTTTGCATCATATTGCGTGTAAGTTAGTACTTCACTCATCGTATCACCGCGGATAAGATGTTTAAACTCCCAATCTCCATCTTCATCTTGATCGACATGAACGGCGTTGGTGTCACCAAAAAGATTATGAAGTCCGCCCAACGTCTCTTGATAGGCGCCTACCAAAAAGATACCGAGGTAGTAGGGGCTGCCATCAAATTCATGGAGCTTAAGGTGGTTTGCTGGCGTTTTCGGATGGATGAAGTTGTCAATTTTTCCATCGCTGTCACAGCTAAGATCGACAATGGTCGCTCGTCTCGAAGGTTCTTCTTCCAGTCTGTGGATGGGCATGACGGGGAAGAGCTGGCTGATTGCCCAAGAGTCGGGAAGCGATTGAAAGACCGAGAAATTACAGAAGTAGATATCGAGGAGCTTTTCTCTCATCTTCAAAATCTCTTCAGAAGGATTCGGATCATCTTTGGAGAGCTCATAGATTTTTGCAATTAAATAGGCATAGGCTTTTTCTGCATAAGCTCTTTCGATTAAACTGATATCTCCATGGATAAAGCGCTCGAGTGCCTGGTCTCGCATGTAGTGAGCATCATGTAGCGCTTCTAGATGGTTGGAAAGGGTTAGAGCGTGATAGGTGTCATAGAAATCTTGCAATATTTTTTCATCAGTAGGCGGCACCTGTAAATCTTGATCCATCTTTGGAGAGGAGGTAGCAACATCAATTACTTCTGTCACAAGAAGAGAGTGGTGAGCTACAAGCGCTCTTCCTGATTCACTCAAAATGATTGGCTCTTCTATGCTGTTTTCCTTACAAGCAGTTCCAATGGCATAGACGATGTCCCTTGCATATTCTTCCATCGAGTAGTTCATCGAAGAGTCATGAGCCTGTTTTGAGCCGTCATAGTCGATGCCAAGACCTCCGCCCACATCAAAAAATTCCATGGTAGGACAGACTCTTGCTATCTCAACATAGGTTCTGGAGGCTTCCCAAAGCGCTTTTTTGAGAGGGACAATCGAAGATAGCTGGCTGCCGATATGGAAATGAAGCAGTTTGGCCCATTCAGTCTTCCCATGTTTTTTCAGTTCTTCCAAAACAGTCAAAATTTCATTCGTCTCAAGCCCAAATTTGGCACGCTCTCCGCCTGAAGAGGCCCATCTGCCACTTCCTTTAGCAGATGGTTTCATGCGAAAGCCAACTTCTGCCTCTACGCCTAGCTCATTTGCAATATCCAAAATCAGTTTGTGCTCGTAGAGTTGCTCAATGATGATGATTGTTCTTCTGCCTAACTTTCTTGAAAGAAGCGCCAGCTCGATATATTCCGCATCTTTGTAGCCGTTGCAAAGAAGAAGAGAGTCGTCTGCATGCTGTGCGGTGAGCATGGCAAGGAGCTCGGGCTTGCTGCCGACCTCAAGACCTATCTGGTGTTTTCTACCTGCTTTGTGAATTTGGTCTACGACGTGGCTCTGTTGGTTGACTTTGATTGGATATACGAGCTGATAGTGGCTTGGATAATCGTAGAGCTTGATTGCGTTGTTGAAAGTTTGGTAGATTTTTTCCATGCGGTCTCGAATAATGCCGTCGAAGCGAAAAAGAATCGGAGGCTCTATCCCCCTCTCAATCAGAGCGTTGACAAGGCCATAGAGGTCGACCTTTTCGCCCTTGCCGCTTGGTCTCACTTCAATATGACCCTCGGCATTCACGTTGAAATAGCCCTCTCCCCAGGCGTCTATCCAGTAGAGATTTCCGCGATCCTTGGATTTTTCCCCCTCAATTAGTGTCATCTGCTATCTCTCGCATAATTAAATCACTAATATTTTGCTCCCTTGGGGAAAAAATCTCTAATGTTTTTTTCCAAGAAAGCTATAATCAGAAGAAAAACCCTATTTCATGAAAATATTTCTATTTGCTCTGCTCTTTCTAACCAGCTGTTCGGGACCTGGCCCTGTCTACCGAATCGGCATCGATCCTGAACTTCCTGAAAGCGATTTCAAAAAAAAAGATTACATTTTTGGATACGTACAGGAGTTTCTTCTCAAGGTGTCAAAGAGAGAAAACATTCAGTTTGAAGTAGTTCAAGTGGGGGGTGAGGCTTTTTTAGATGAATTAAAGGGTGAAAAGTTGGATGCGGCCATCTCCTCACTCTCGCCTCATAATTTTAATGAATCCATCTACGATTTTTCGAAAGGCTTCTTGGAACTAGGCCCTGTTCTTGTCCAGGATCAAAAATCCCCTGCTAAAAATTTGAATGATTTAAATGGAAAGGTCGTGGGGCTCTTAATGGAAGATCCTGCAATGCTGATTGTAGAGAAGTATCCTAGAGTCGTTATGAGAGGTTAT
>JAJFML010000109.1 GCA_021772195.1 Chlamydiota bacterium
TAGGAATCACATATCCTGCAGGTTCTTTACTGGGTGCGTTTGATAAGATGATGTAGAGCAGTTTTAGCGGCAGGTGTGCGTAGCCCCTTTTTCGGTTATCTTCGATATATTCTGATAGATTTACACTTGCTTCTGAAAAAGTGATGAGCTCGCCCTTGTCATTTGTGAGCATGGGTTTAATTCTTGCCTGATAGACGCTTAAGATATCTTTGTTTGAGGCTTTTTTTATGGGGCCAGGTATCAGGATTTTTTTTGCGGGGTCATAGATTGCGGGTTTTGTGAAATCAATGAGAAAATAGCCGTCGATGGTTAAGATTTTGGCAGCGATGAGTAGCTGCTTACTTTGGTCTAGCTCTTTGGCTGTGATTTGTGGCTCTTTAAGCGCAGTTGATATAACTGAGAGCATAAAAGCGCATAGAAAACAGAGACAAATGACAAAGAGTATCGTTTTAAGATTTGAGCGCCCTTGCATGATTCCTCCGGTAGTACTTCACGGCAAAGTGGTCTAAAAGCGGAGCAAACACGTTCCCGAATAAAATTGCAAGCATCACACCTTCAGGATAGGCGGGGTTGATGACTCTGACGATGATCACAAGTGCGCCGATCAGAAATCCGTAGATTATTTGCGCCCCTTTCATACCAGGAGAGGAGACGGGGTCGGTCGCCATAAAGACAAGGCCGAAAAGTGCACCTCCAATGAGAAAATGTTTATAGATGGGAAAGTCGAAGATGGCGGGGTTAAGCGCGCCGTCATATGCTCCGAAGAAATGCGCTCCAAATTGAAAGAGAAAGGCGGTGAAGATAAGGCCCGCGCTGTAGGAGAGCATCGTTCTCCAAGAGCCGATTCCAGTGAGGATCAAGAAGAATGCGCCGAGGAGGATCGCAATTTTTGAGACCTCTCCCATGGATCCCAACATATTTCCGAAGAAGAGATTGCCATCAGAGAAGAGAGACTCTCCAAATTTTAATTTCACAAAATTAAAGGCAGATTGAAAGTTGTCCGGGTTCAGGCCAAGGCCACCTTTATCGATGGTGGATGTCAGAAAAGTTTGCAGTTGATCGGTGTTCATGTCGCCCAAAGAATCACTGTGACCTAGCGCATGCCATTTTTGCTGAAGCTTTTCAAGGAGAGGTGTGGCTTCCATATGCTGGCTATTGGCTGCAATCGCATCGATATGGACTTTTTTGACATCGGATGAAATATTGAAAACACTGAGAGTGGTAGCTTGACTGATAGCATCGATGGGGGAGACGTTTTGATTCATATTGAGCAAGCTTGTAGCTGTTTGTGAGGCATTGGTTCCGGCCCAAACTTCGCCAGACATAGCAGCAGGAAAGGCGAAATAGAGAAAGCATCTGCAGGTAAGAGCAGGATTTAAAATATTCATGCCTGTGCCGCCAAAGACCTCTTTCCCAATGATCACTCCAAGAGAGATGCCAAGTGCCACCATCCAGTAGGGAAGAGAGGGGGGGAGTATCAAGGGGTAGAGAATGCCAGAGACTAAAAATCCTTCTGCAATTTCATGTCCCCGAACGACTGCAAAAAGAGCTTCCCAAAGGCCGCCCACAGCATATGAGATGATGACGACGGGAAGAAAGGCTATAAGGCCGTATCTTAAAATGGTCCAGGCCCTTGCATCTTTTAAGGCAAAATTAAAATAGGAAGAGATCGAGGTGCTAGAGTTAAGGTACTCCTCCATTAAGGAAAGATCGCCGCTTGTGTAGATGAACTGTTGCAGGCCTGTATTCCAAATAGCTACGAGAATGCAGGGAAGAAGAGAGAGGACAACAAGCGTCATCCAGCGTTTGAGATCAACTGCATCACGAATGTGAGGGGCATGTTTTGTTTTGAAGGGGGCCTCATAGAGAAAAGTGTCGATTGCATTAAAGAGTGGAAGATATTTTTTTCTTTTTTCGGACTCTTCAAGGTAGGATTTCCCTTTTTCTAAAAACTTTTGCAGCATATTTTTTAATCGTTTCCTTAGGATTTCTCCTGAGATTATGAAGTTTAGAAAAAAAAGAGAAGAGGAAATATCGAAAAAATTCAAAAATAGATAGAATACTGAACATGTTAAGAAGAGTTTTATTATCCATTTTGGTAGTTGTGCTTTTGACTCTTGTGATTTCTTGGAGATCACTTGTCAGCAGGAGTGCATTTTTTGTCATGAATCAGGTAGTAAAAGAGAAGCTTGCAGCTAGTCTCGATGCTAGTAGTATTCATTTTAGTTCGGGGACATTTACGCTAAAGGAGCCCGTTCTAAAAGGGATAAATCCTGAATTTCCTTACGATTTAAAAGCAAAAAGTATCACACTCACTCCTCACTTTTCTTTAAAAAATTTACAGATTCGTTTGGACCTTTCGTTAATCAGTCCTAAATTAACGGTTTTAAAGGATGGACCTTTTACTCTTCCTAAATTTGTAGAGAATGAAAATATGCATCTTCAGCTTTATATTGAAGATGGCGATGTTCACTTGATCGATCATCAAGAGGTAGTATCTCATTTTACCATAGCATCTACCCGGAAATTTAAATCTCAATACCACATCTCTTTTTCGGATGATTCTAGTCTATTTCTCTCTCGGAATATTTTTCACAGATTTTGGGATATGGATAGCTCTTCTCTTGAAATTGCAGATCTCTATCAAGCGATCACTTTTTTTAATCCCGAGATCAAAAATCAAATTCAAAATGTTAAAGGAAAGATTCAAGGACATTTTCACCTTGATCTTTCAAGTAAAACTACTTCCTATCAGCTTCGTCAGGAGGTCACAAATTTTAGTTTTGCTCTCAATGATTATCAAATAGGAGGAGAAAAGCTTCTTGTTGAATGTGCAGATTCTATCTGTAATGGAAAAGACTCTTCTCTCATCTCACTTTTAATTAACGAATCTTTTCGAAATAGTCGGATGCATAGCAAATTCGAGGGGATCGCACTTAACTCAAAAGATCAAAATACTTTCTCTAACGTAAATGGTTCTCTTTCATACAACCCCGGAGTGGGGCCGAAATTTCAAATAGCTGGCCTTGCATCTTCAGGGAGAGCTTTTGAACTAGATGGAAGAGGCTTTTTCTATAGTAAGATCTCCAATTGGTTTGATACTGATTTAAAGTTTTTAGATAATCAAAAGGAGGTCTCATCGCACCTTTTTTTCAAAGCATTTGAAAAAGAGAATGATATTGAATTTGTTTTTGATCTCAAAGAGATGAACTTTGATGAATTGGAGTCTTTTCAGACAGCGCTCTCTCCTCTCTACCCTTTAGTTGCGTCCGTTGTTTTAAATGAGGGTGTAATCAATGTCGATGGAAGTCTTACTCTCTCTGATAAATTGGTTACAAATCTATCGATTTCTCATCTTACAGCAAAGAGTTTTGGAATCGATGTACCCTCTCACTTTCTCAAGATAAACCTTGGATCGATTGCGGGAAATTGCTCACTTGATTTTGAAGGAAAGCTTCTTTTAGATTCTTTAGATACAGCCTTTAAGGTTGAAAAGGGCTCATTTCATATTGATCCAGGTAATGGAAGAGTATGGAGAGTGGATGACCTTTCCAACCAGCTAAGTATTGTAAAAGGCAATATTTTACCTTCTCACATTGATTGTCTATTGAATGGCCTTAAGAACCATATGGAGCTCTCAGGGCCGATTATGGAAGTTTCTGTGAGAAATATGTTCTACGGTAAAGTGGGCTCTTTAGCGGGGCTATTTACGGAAAAGTCTCTTCACAGAGATCTTGCAAGTCAGGATTTTTCCGGTATGATTTCCTATAAAAGAGAGATGGAAAAATCAGCTCTCTTTGGAAATGTGCAAATCGAGGAAGATGAAGAGGTTCTAGACACGTTAGCTTTTGGTCTTCACCTTTTGAACTACGATCTCATTCAAGCTCTCCTTATTGAAGAGCCCCTATCTCAAATTTCACACGGCTGGATGAGAGGGAAAAACATCTCTCTTTCTAAGATTTCTACCTTTTTTAAGCCTCTAGATATTGACCTAAAAGGGAATATCGATCTTGCCTCGGAATATCAAGGCGATAAAATTACGTTTTATGCAAAAGGCAGTGACATCGAACTGGATCATCCTCACTTAAGATTTAAAGTTGAAAAATTGGGAGAAGATTCCCTTCATCTATTTGATACGAATAGTGCAGTGATTAGCTATGATTTTTTGAGTAACCTTTGGGATATGGAGATCGCTCTTAAAGATGCTCTATTTCATGTTCCTGCATTTCACCTCGATCTAATCGGGCAAACATGTGATTTAAAAATGAAAAAAAACTTTTTGGAAGCCTCCTTTCAAAAGTTAAGTGTTGAAGATGTTGATTTTGCAGGAAAGCTTTTTGCTGATTTTAGAAAAGATTTAAAGCTCGATATTCTTACAAAGAGAGTGACAGGTTCAGTGGATGCTGTTAAGAGATTGGCCTCTCACTTTGGTGCAGATTTTGATCTGGATCTTAAAGGCGCTATCGATTGCTCTCAGGATGGTTTTTATCTATCGACTACTTTTAAGGATGATACAGTTTGGGGATTTGATGCTTTGTTAGAAAAGGCAGAGATGAGTCTCACAGATTCTTGCAAAATAGCTGGCTTGCACTCAAAGATCTCATTTCATTCCGAAGATGGGGCGCTAAGTCTTTTTGATAGTGAAGGTGAGTTTCTTCTAATGAATCCAGAAGGAAGTAAGTCCTATCATATGCGCCTTCCAAACTTCGATGTAAAGTTATTTGAGAGCTGCTCATTTGATTTTCGCCTAGAAGATTCTTTGTGGGATGTGGTGAGACTGTGCGGCGTGTGTCATTTTCAAGATGGAGTAAAAAGCTTCTACTTTGATCCAGAAAAGACAGAGTTTTTTGGCTCAAAGTTAAATATTTCATCGTGCTCTCTATCGAGAGAAAATGAGCTTGTCTCTCTAAATATGAAGCCCACTTTTCGCTTACAAAACTGTTTAGAAATTGGACAGTTTCTTCTTGATATGGGAATGACTCCCATTAAAAATATAGCTTTAACGCCTTTAAAAGAGCTGGGAGTAGATGGTGAGGTAGCCCTCTTGCTTAACCTTTCAAAAGATACTGCTGATTTGCAGCTTTTAGGCAAAGATTTTCTCATCTTTGATCACGCTTTTAAGGATGTTCAGATTGCAGCTGTTAAAAAATCCAATGTGTGGGAAGTCACAGAATTTGCCCTCGATGATTGGAAATCAGCCTTTACGATTGAGATGTTAGAGAATCAATGGAACCTCTCGGGGCTTTCTAATAACTATCTCAATTCCCTTTCTGCAGACATGGTGATCAAGTATCAAAATGATGGCCTTTTTTCGGTTGATGTGGGGAATTTGAACTTTGACTTAAGGCATTTAAGTGTGCTTTTTAATAATCCCAAGGTGAAAGAGATCAAGGGTGTGGTAAATGGAAATGGTTTTTGCCGGGTGCAATTTCCCTTCTTAGATAAAGAGTGGTTTGTGGAAGCTGACTTCGATGTCTTGCCCAGCTCTGTCTCATACAAGCACATGGATTTTATGACGAACGCTCCTTTAACTCTTTCCTACTCCACTAAATTAGGAGTGCTGGCAAAAGGGTTTGATCTCATGATGAACAACTCAAAGCTCGGGCTTGATCAGTTTCATTTCGATATCGGAAAAATTATCTTTTCTAAAGAAAATGAGCGTTGGCGCTTTAAAAATTCAAA
>JAJFML010000110.1 GCA_021772195.1 Chlamydiota bacterium
AGCTATCTTGAAGCACGATCAAAGAGTGGGGAAAAGGTAAGAATAGTCAACGATGGAGGTAATGTTGTAGATAATAATTGCAATTCTATTATTATTTCAGAAAAAATCTTAGAACTAAATTCCGATATCTCTGAAGAAGAATTACGCTCCTGTTTAAAACGTGATCTCCACCTTGATAATCTTGCAATAATTCCCATGGATGAACCTAAGTTGGGACATGCAGATGGTATGGTAATGTGGGTAAATAATGAGACGATTTTAGTGAACGAGTTTCCCAATAGGCCTGAATTTCAAGAAAAGCTTGTTTATAGTCTTCGATTGCAATTGCCAAGAGCTAAAATCGTTTTAATTCCGGTGTATGAGGAGACTGAAAAATTTAATGGGGGGTACCTGTCAGCATGTGGCCTCTACGTTAACTCTACTGTAACTTCTAATGCTATTTATGTGCCTGTTACAGGTATTGAGAATAAGGACCGCAGGCCATTAGAGATTATCAAGAAATATGCGGATGGGAAAAAAGTGATTCCGGTAAATGCAAACGGAGTTTGTTATCTTGGAGGAAGCGTACGCTGTTTAAGCTGGCAGGTTAGCGGTCCTAATGCCGCTAAATTAATTGCTGCAGCCAAAAAATGATGTTTGTCTGATTGCCTCATAGAGGCCGATGGCAACTGTGTTTGATAGATTTAAACATCTAGCTCCCTCTTTCATTGGAATTCGGACAAACTTTTCTGGATATTTCTCATGAAAAGACGAGGGGAGTCCCGATGTTTCATTTCCAAAAATTAATAATGAATCCTGTGAATAAGTTACATCTGTATAGAGTGCTTTAGCTTTTGATGAGAAGAAGAAAAAGGAGCCAGATAAAATCTTGTCCAGGTGATCTATTTCTTCGATGGAAGTATCTTGAAAATAGTCGAGACCAGCGCGTTTCATCATTCTGTCAGATGTGCTAAAACCAAGAGGTTTAACGAGGATGAGTTTCGAATTTGTGGCAGAACAAGTACGAATAATGTTCCCTGTGTTTTGAGGAATTTGAGGCTGGTATAATACGATTTTCATCGGAGGATTTTTTCGTCTTCAAGAGATGGGAAAGCGAGTTCTTCCTGCAGCTTTTCTTTGAGATTTTCAATAGTAGGCTTTTTAGCAAGGCGAGCATCTGCTTTAACAACCTCTACTTCAAAGGTAATGAGAGCGTTTGGTTCTAAAAAGTCGGACTTTCCATAAGCTAGGTCGGGGTGGATGTGGATGATTCTTTTTTCTCCCTCTTTCATTCCTACAATTCCTTTTCGAAAACCTTCAATCGTCTCATCTAAGACAATTAGCTCAGCTTCTTTGGTTACTCCAAATTCTTTGCCACCTAGAAGGGTTCCTTTATACTGAATGAGAGGGGAGTTGTAACTCGCGACTTGATTGCCCTTTCCAGGGGTAATTATTTTGTATTGCAATTTTCCATCTTCTAGAGAGATAACATCTTTCTCAAGAAGATTTTCTTTGAGAAATGTTTCGGCTTTTTTTAGATTTCCATTTGCCTCTAGTTCAAAAGCTTCTTCTTGCAATTTTGTAATCGTTTCCATGCATTTTTTTTCATCAACAACTAGCTCTCCATCATTAAAGGCTGCTTGAATTCCTTTTGCGACGCTATCACAATCTAATTTTAACCCCGTGGACTCTAAATTTTTGCCAATGAGCCTGCCAAGCTCTTCGGAGATAGCTTTAATGTCTGGTTCCTCGGTTGCAAATAGAGAGAAGCTGGCAAGTAGAAGAAAAGTTAGTTTTTTCATATTACACCCAAGTTATTTGAGAAGGTTCAAGAGCGATGTCAAGCTCGCGTAGTTGATCGTTTGCGGCATGAGATGGGGACTGCAGCATAAGATCGCTTGCTTTTTGTGTTTTAGGAAAAGCGATAACGTCACGAATATTTTCTGTGTTTGAGAGGATCATTATGATGCGATCTAATCCAAGAGCAATGCCGAGATGTGGCGGTGTTCCGTAGCTAAGAGCATTAATAAAAAAACTAAATTTTTCCTGGATGTCCTCTTCGCTCATTCTGAGAATGTGGAAGATTTTTTGTTGTAGCCCTCCATCGTGAATCCTTTGAGAGCCTGATGCGATCTCATATCCATTTAATACAAGATCATAGGCAAGGGCACGTACGCTGAGGGGGTCTGAGTCGATCTTATCCATGTCATCAAAATGAGGAGAGGTAAAGGGGTGGTGTTCGCTTTCAATCATGTTGGTAGTCTCATCTAATTTGAACATGGGGAAGTCAGTTACCCAAAGAAATTGATAGTCGTTTGGTTGGATGAGGTTAAAAGCTCGTGCAAGATGACGTCTAAGGTGATCAAGCGCTTGGTTTACAATGGATTCTTTTTCAGCTGCAATGAGGATCAGGTCACCTGATTCGGCCTCTACTTTAGATCCTAGCTCGTTTAAAAGATCCTCTGAGAAGAATTTGACGATGTTGGAAGTAAAGCCTTCATCTGTTCTTTTCATCCAGGCAAGGCCTTGAAGTTGAAAGGGTCTTACAAAAGCTACGAGTTCATCAATCTGTCTTCTGGAGAGTTTTGCTCCACCTTTCAGTGTGAGCGCTTTGACGCATCCACCTGTGCTTAATTGATCCTTAAGAATAGTAAACTCAGACCTTTCGATCAAATCATCTAGTCTAGTCAATGGCATATCAAAGCGAAGGTCCGGTTTATCTGTGCCATATTTTTCTATACATTCCTTGTATTCCATCCGTTTAAACGGTGATGAGACATCAGCATCAATCGTATCTTTGAAAATCATTTGCATGAGCTCTTCAATTGTTCTGAAGAGTGGATCTTGAGTCTCAAAGCTTAGTTCGATGTCGATTTGTGTAAATTCGGGCTGGCGATCTGCTCTTAAATTTTCATCGCGAAAACAGGGGGCAATCTGAAAGTATTTGTCCATTCCAGATACCATGAGAATCTGTTTGAAGATCTGTGGCGACTGAGGGAGGGCATAAAAATTTCCTGGATAGATGCGAGAAGGGACGAGGTAGTCGCGGGCTCCTTCAGGAGTTGTTTTAGCTAATATGGGCGTAGATATCTCTAGAAATCCTTGGCTGTCGAGAAACCGTCTTGTGACTTGCATGGCTTTTGATCGGACGATGAGATTGTTGAGGATGGGGCCCCTTCTTATATCCAAGAAGCGATATTTTAAACGTAATTCTTCTGAAACTTCGATTGTTTCATCTGCAATGGAAAAAGGAGGTGTTTTTGCTCTAGAAAGGATGGTTAATTCCAAAACCTCGATCTCGATCTCTCCAGTGTGTAATTTGGGGTTTGTTAGCCCCTCTCCGCGAGAACGTACTTTTCCTTTTGCAGTGATGACCCATTCTGAACGTAAGTTTTGAGCATCATTGTGGGCATTTGAACAGACAGTAGGATCAAAAATGAGTTGAGTGAGCCCAAAACGGTCGCGTAGATCGATGAAAATAAGGCCGCCATGATCTCGTCTACGATGGACCCATCCAGAAAGTCGAACGGTTTTACCGATGTATTTCTTTGTTAGGGTTCCACAGTCGTGTGTGCGTTTAAAATCGATCATCTTGTTTCCCATTTTTTCAAAATTAATTCCAAGCACTCATCAAAAGATATGCTTTCTTCATCTCTTGTTTCCATATGCTTTAGTTTTAGAGATTTGAGCTCGAGCTCTTTTTCTCCAAGTATAACTGAATAGATAGCGCCTAAACTGTTGGCCCTTTGAAGGGAGTCTTTTATTTTCTTAGCCACAAGGTCGATCTCACATGGAATGCCCATGTGCCGAAGGTGCGAGGTGAGCTTGAAGGCAACTTCTTTTGCTTTTTCTCCTAGAGGAGCAAAGAAGACAAAAGGGTAAGTCAGAGATGGAAAGGGAATGTTTTGTGCGATCATCGCCTGAATGATACGTTCAATCCCTGTTCCAAAACCAATGCCTGGCAATTTTCCAGCACCAAAAAGAGCGGGGAAGCCATCATATCTACCACCTGCACCGATTGAATTTTGCGCTCCAAGAGACTCTGTGGTGATTTCAAAAACGGTTTTACTGTAATAATCAAGACCACGAACAATTTTAGGATTGATTGTAAAGGGAATGTTCAAAGAATTTAGAATTTTACAAAGTCCATCGAAGTGAGCTTTTGAAACATCTGATAAAAAGTCTAAAATAGATGGCGCACCTTTTAATATGGCGTGATCTTTTGGGTCTTTAGAGTCAAGAATACGCAAAGGATTTTTCTCAAGTCTAGTTTTGCTATCTTCAGAAAGTTCATTTAAGTGCGGCTCTAAATGTTTCACAAGAGCATCTCGATAGTTATCTCTTGTTTCTGCATCGCCAATTGTATTCAATTGTACATGGAGGTTTTTTAAGCCGAGCCTAGTATATAGCTGAAAGAGCATGTCGATGACTTCGGCATCTTGCTCATATGAGGGGGTGCCAATAGCCTCAATTCCAAATTGATGATGCTGTCTATATCTTCCTGATTGTGGTCTTTCATAACGAAACAACGGTCCAATGTAGAAGAACTTGTTTACTTTTCTCTCCAATTGGAGTTTTTTTTCTGCAAGCGCTCTTAAAACGGATGATGTCCCTTCAGGTCTA
>JAJFML010000012.1 GCA_021772195.1 Chlamydiota bacterium
TCATAGGTGAAAAAGCCCCCCTATTTTCTAAAGAATCCTCCAGAAATTTTTCAAAATCGATTGAATCTGAAAAATCAAACCTCTCTCCGCATTCAAAAAGAGGAAGATGCCTTTTGTCGGAAGTAAAAATAAGAGCTTTATCATAAAAAAGAAAATCATAGCCAATGGAGGAGAGGTCCCCAATATAACCTTGAACAAAATCAATAAGAGGATAGATTGGATAGACATCTCTCAAAAAATGGACGCTTTCAGTTCCATATTTGCCAATTAGTTTTTCAATTTCTAATTCACGAGAGGCCCATGTATTTGGATGAAACTTGACTATGAGATTATACTTTGAAGGGAACTGCTCTATAAGAGAGGCTGCCTGAGCAAAAGAAAAATTTTTCTCATAATCTTCCCAGGTAGGCGCAAGAAGAAAGGTTGGGCTCTCTGAGAGATCCTTAAACATTTCCTCGGTCCATTTCTTATAAAAGGCTTTGTGTGTCTTGTAATAAAGGTCACGATAATTTCCAATCGTATGAGTCTGAATTTGATCGGAGTCAGGAAGACTCTTTAATATCTGATCTCCATAGATCAAAATATTCGTCTCAGCACTTAAGGCTTCAAGATTATCCTTATCAGAATTACCATGAGGACACCAGATGTAGGATAGGCTCTTGCCGAGCAGCTCTTCAAAAAAAGAAAAATAGGCTCGATAATGGCTGCTTGTAAAGCAAGAAATAATCCCTTCAAAATTCTGAACGATATAGGGAAGAATATTTAAACTATCCTGCCAAATGACATCTACATTTGGATACGATGAGCATATAGCCTCCTCTACTTCAACTTCGTCTACAATGATAGGAATGCCCAAAAACCAAGAGAGAGGAGCAAGATGATCAATATAGTGCATATCCGATCCATAAATCAGGCATGCCAGCTTTTTCTCTAACATGTTATAGTAACACCATGAAAAATTCAGAGCTTCATACTAACTTATTTCGTTGGTTTCAGCAAAATAAAAGGGATTTTCCTTGGAGAGATAATCTATCGCCCTACCGAGTTTGGATATCGGAGGTCATGCTACAGCAAACCCAAACAACCGTTGTAGTTCCCTATTTTCAAAAGTGGATGAAGCGCTTTCCGACAGTCTCAGCGCTTGCAAAATCTGATATTGCTGAGATTATCAAATTATGGGAAGGACTTGGATATTACCAAAGAGCTCGCAATCTTCATGCTGGCGCTAAACAAGTTATGCAAGAATTTGGAGGAATAATTCCGACAACGCTCGAGGAACTTGAAAAAATCAAAGGTTTGGGACCTTATACTGTCTCAGCCATTTTAGCTTTTGCCTATGGGGAAAAGGTTGCAGCTGTTGATGGGAATGTAAAGCGGGTGCTATCTCGCCTTTTTCTCATTTCAGATGACATCTCAAGAACTAGCACTATCAAAGAAATAACTTCCCGCGCAGATCTCCTTGTAAAAGAATCCCCCTTTCCCATTACCGAAGCCCTAATCGAGTTAGGCGCTATGGTTTGTCAGAAAAAAGCTCACTGTGAGATGTGCCCCATACAGACTCACTGTTTGGCCTATTCCTATGACAAACAAAATGACCTGCCTTATAAACCCCAAAAAATCAAATATATCGACCTTAAAAGGGCTGTCTATCTCCTTGAAAAAGATGGAAAATTTCTCCTCAAATATAACAGGCATGGTTTAATGAAAAACCTCTATGAATTTCCTTACATTGCTTTTACCAAAAGCCCTGAGCCACTTGCCTATCTTCAAGAGCTAAATACTACAGGTCAGCTTAAACAAAAGCTTCCCCTTGTAAAGCAAAGCTTTACCAAATATCGAGTGACATTAGAGCCCTTCCATTTAATTTGTGAAGGATGCGATACTCCAGATAATTTTTCTTGGGTATCAAAAGAAAAGTTAGCTGAACATCCCTTTTCTTCGGGTCACAAGAAGATTCTTGGCATGTTATTGGGTAAAACAGAATGAATATTTTACATTTAGAAGCCTCCACCGGTTGGGGCGGACAAGAAATTCGTATTCTACGAGAAGCAGTTGGAATGCGGCAAAGAGGGCATATTGTCCATTTTGCTGTAAATTTAGGTGCAAAACTAGGCGATCATGCAAAAAAAGAGGGTTTTTGTGTTCTATACCTCTCCTTTGCTAAGAAAAACTGGCTCTCATGCCTATACAAACTACTCTTTTTCATACGCAAAAATCAGATTGAAATCGTCAATACTCATTCCTCTCTTGATGCTTGGATAGGAGGCATTGCCGCTAGACTTTCAGGGAAAACAATCATTCGAACTCGCCACCTCTCTACACCGATTCGAAAGGGGCTTAATAGCAAAGTTCTCTATCACAGATTAGCAGATTATGTTGTAACAACATGCAAAGCCATAGCTCCAGTTATTATTGAACAATCAGGAAAGCCGTCTCACCTGTGTAAATCAATCCCGACAGGCGTACAGATCAGTGATATCACTTATGCACAAGATGAGCCTAAGCTCTTTAGAGAGAAGATGGGAATTTTAGAGGACGATTTTCTTGTCGGAATGGTCTGCTTTATGCGTTCATGGAAAGGCGTAGATGATTTTATCGAAGCTGCAAATCTTACAAGAGAGATTCCCAACCTCAAGTGGGTTATCATTGGAGG
>JAJFML010000111.1 GCA_021772195.1 Chlamydiota bacterium
TCTATGAGACACCAACTTCACAAGAGGGTTTTTTAGATAAGGAGACTCTCTCGATAAGAAAAAGTAAGATTGAAAAAATTATTCAGACAGCGAGAGATGAAAAGCGTGAACTATTAACAGAATATGAATCAAAGCTCATCTTAGATGCCTATGGAATTCCGACTGTAGAAACTCATATTGCAAACAGTGCAGATCAGGCAGCCGAAAAGGCTGAAAAGATGGGCTATCCGGTAGTTCTTAAGCTCTACTCCTCTACAATCACTCATAAAACGGATGTCGGAGGTGTTATTCTGAACCTTTCCTCTAAAGAGGCAGTCCATAAGGCATTTGACGAGATCTACGAAAATGTAAAAGAAAAAGCGTCTATTAAAGATTTTGGTGGCGTTACCGTTCAGAAGATGATCAAACTTGAGGGCTATGAGATAATTTTAGGCTCTTCGATTGATGAGCAGTTTGGACCTGTACTGCTTTTTGGCGCAGGAGGACAGTTAGTAGAGGTTTTCAAAGATAGCGCGCTTGCCTTGCCACCTCTCACGACAACTCTTGCAAAGCGTATGATGGAACAGACCAAAATCTATACCGCACTACAAGGAGTTCGAGGCAGAAAGGGTGTTAATATGAAGGAGCTAGAGAAAATCCTCGTTCGATTTAGCAATCTTATTGCTGAGGAATCTTGGATTAAGGAGTTCGATATCAACCCTCTACTTGTAGGGCCTGATCAAATGATCGCATTAGATGCAAGAATCATCATGCATCCAGAAGGCGAGTCTTCTCGTCTAGCTATTCGACCCTATCCCATTAACTACGTAGATACCATCTCTCTAAAAGATAAGAAGAAAGTAACAATCAGACCGATTAGGCCTGAAGATGAGCTGCTCATTATTCAATTTCATAAGGAACTTTCTGAAGAATCTGTGCGTCAACGCTACCTAAAACAGCTCCACTATGATGAGCTTACAGCACACGAGAGAATGGTTCGCATCTGTTTTAATGACTATGATCGTGAGATAGCGCTGCTTGCTCTATCTAATAATGAAGTTCTTGGTGCGGTTCGTCTAAGTAAGATTGTTGGAACAGAAAATGCAAACTTTGCTCTCGTTGTAAAAGATAAATATCACAACAAGGGAATTGGATCTGCTCTTTTGGAGCGGATCATTAAAATAGCTAAAAACGAAAGGGTAAAAACCATCTATGCACAACTTCTAAAAGAAAACGTGCAGATGCAGTCACTTTTAAAGAAGATGGGTTTTACTCTCGATACAGAAAAATCACCCGAGTTTGTCTTTGCTAGCCTTAAGCTCTCTTGATAGAGAGTGTAAAACTGTTAAAAACTGGTTATGAGAAATTTCGCTATGTTCGGTAAATTCTTTCATCATTTTCGCAAGATCTGAATGGCTAGGCTCTTGAAATTGATAGGCAAGGGCCGCTTCAATCAGGGTCTTTTCTGATACAAAGGGAGCTCCCCACGGAGTTGTGAGCATATAGTGAATCATTTCTGCCTGGTCTTCATAAGGCTTAAAGTGTTCTAAAAGCTCAGAATCCTCATTTAATTCCTTGATGTCATGAGCAATTTTCTCAAGAAAATGATGATCCCTTGAAAGCTTTTTATCTAAAAGTAGCTCTTCCCAATCTTTTTCTAGAGCAGAAACATCTTGTTTTAATTTTAAAAAGGCATTTTGCATGAGCTCCTCCTATGGTATTTTTGAAAAGATGATAAAAAACAGTCCTAAAACATAACAGAGAAAACCGAGTAGTACGTAGCGGTAGAGGCTCATACCAGAAGGTGTCTCCTTCCAGTAGAAAAAGCCTGTGAGAAAGATCAAAACAACTGCGGCTTGAGAAAAAATGTAGGCAGGAAGAGTGCCAGCTACAGGCTCAGATATCAATCTGAAAGAGAGACCAAGAGACCAAAGGACTCCTGCTAATAGTCCCATTCCATGAAGAGACTTTTTAGTTGTGATATAGGTATCAAAGTTAATGGGAGTTCCGAGAATTGGTTTTTTCATAAGTAAGGGGATGAAAAAAAGATTGCAAGTCATGAGTCCAAGTGCAAAGAAAAAATTGGCTGCATAGGGCCCAAGACCATCTTCGTGATAGAGCGTTAAAGATCTTTCAAGTAGAGGGTAGAATAGACCAATTAAAATACCTGACAGAATGGAGAAGCTAAGAGTTTTTTTAGCTAGCCGAATTCTCTGTGGGTTTTTTCTTTGTGCAATTGTCATGAGAAGGATAGCTAAAAAGATAAAGGCGATTCCGAAAAAGACGAAAAGACTGTGAATAAATGTGGGAACAAAGATCTCCATAGACGTATCGATAATGAGTGCAACACCAAAACATGAGATGAAAGTATAGGAAATTCCTGAAAAAGCAGAGGAGCCAACAAGGGAGACGTAAGCCACATTGAATAAAACCCCTGCTAGAAAAGCTCTTAAAATGTGCTTAAAGTGAGCATGGACGACCGATTCGAAAAAGGTGAGACCATAATCTCCCCAAGTACCAACAGTTAGTCCGAGTACAACGCTCATTAAAAGAGCACCGATAACAAAATCGATGTAGAAAATCTCAAACCTAGCACCTCTTGCA
>JAJFML010000112.1 GCA_021772195.1 Chlamydiota bacterium
TCGCGGCCTCTCCTGAGTTGTTCAGGATCTCCTTAAGGGAGAGTTTAGTTATGATATGTTCAGAAATACTACATTAGAATGCAGCCGTCATTAGCGCAAGATGGATCACCGATCCAGTATTGATTATGGTTTGAGCCTAAACCAGCAACTATTTCAAGATGTTGTCCTAATTTTTCTCTTAATACATTTTCTAGAGCTTCTCTGGAAGAGGTAGCTATGATTATATTTTTGTGTGAATCGAAAATAATAGCTCGATTCTCATTTTTGATAACGGCGAAAGTTTCATAATTGGGTGTTATAAAGCAACCCACCCTTTGCTTTGCCTGAAAAAGGTCATCAAGAATAAAAGTTAATCGATCATTTAACGACTGCATTTCAGTGTAATTGTTAGGTATATCAAGGGGGTATCCTAAAGTTTCCTGAATGTAGGGCTTAATATCGGAAGGATTTACTCTCTTGCCATATTTTTCTCTATAAATTTCTTCGCCTTTTAAAATGAGATTTATTTGAAAAAGAGAGAGTGTTGGGTCGTTATGACTAATACGGTTAAAAAACTTATCAAAATCTTTGCTGATTTCATTTATTGCATAAAGCGAGTGAAGAGAGCAAGCCGGGGGTTTGTCGCTTTCTCTATCGTATTGCCTAGCATATACAAGCCTTGCTCTAAAGATTTGTGGTGCATCTTGTTCGGGAGCTTTAGATTCCACTGCAGCAGCGCCGCCACCTATAGGTCGAGATTGCCCCTCTATTTGAGATAATTGAAGGGCGAGTCTCATCTGCTCTTCAAAAGACAATCTAGCATCATCCCGATTTGCTCGGGGAGCTGCCGCCGCCGCCGCCGCTGCAGGGGGCGCTAGTTCTCCAGTAGGTGGTCTCATCAGGTTTTCCTGAGCTTGAAGGGTTTTAATTTTCCCCTGAAGAGCGCTGTAGAGCTTTCTATCTTCAAGATTCATATTCCCATGCATTGCAATAAAGGCTGAGCTGACACAACTCTCTAGCTTTCGAAGGTTTTTAGGGGTGAAACTATCAAAAAGATTATCGGCTGCTATTATTAGTCCGTTTAATCTAGCTGTGTAATTTCCTAGCGCTGACATGGTTATCTCCTTTCAAAGGATAAATTATAATATAAAAAGTAACATAATGACATATGAATTAAATAGGGGCTTTATGCCAGATGGTTTTTCATCTTTATAAGAGTCATAAGTTTACCCACGAGAAGGCCTCGAGTAATTGATTGATTGTTATTTGGTTTTCCTGAATTTTTAAAGAAGTTTGCTACTTTTATTATAAGATCGCCAACTTTAGAAGGGGCGATCGAATCAGCTTCTTTTATAAGAGCATTTAATTGTTGAGAGGTTGTTGGTTTTACTGACATGTATTAATCTCCTTTTAAATATGTAATATTTTAACATTTAATTAAATTAATTTCTACTTAATTTTAATTTTTTAGTATTAGGAGATTCCTGTTATTAAGGTAGGGTGGGAGGAATTGTTGGAAAGGAATTTAAGTTGCTCTATATAAAGTGGTTGTGTGTTTAAGGTCTAAACAATATAAATATAAAATATTGAACGTAGAAAACGGCTAACTGTTAAAGTAACTATTTTATGGAAGCTTTGATTGAACATGGATTAGGTCATTCCATGAGGTCGTGTATTTAGGAGAGGAGTGAGATTTTCGGAAGTTTTTGGATAGGCCTTCTGCTGCAAAAAAAAGAGCTTCCTTATCATATTTTGCGTTGATCTTATCAAGAGCCCTCATCGCCTCTTTTTTTCGGGGATTCTCCTTTTCACTTGAAAATAGATCTGTCTGTAGCTCATCAACAGATGAGAAGTCTGCTAGAATAACTCCTGCTCTTTTGTATTTAATACCCTCTTTGAAAATGCGGGTTAAGCCCCTTTTCATGAGGTCTAAAAACTGGGGTGTATAATTGGATGGTAGAGGAAGGGTAATTGTACAAGAGTTTGCATAGTAGCTTTTTTCCTCAAAAGGAGAGGTTGCTATAAAGATTGAAATTGATGCAGCATGCATCTTTTGTTTACGCAACTTTTCGAGTGCATTTGCGGTGTACTTTGAGAGTCTTTCTTCCAGAGTTTTTTTGTCTACGATGGGATCACGAAAAGATCTAGAGCAGAGGATCGATTTTTTAGGTTTGGGTGCATCTTCTAAAGAGAAAGAGGGAGTTCCGCGAAGCTCTAGAGCTGTTTTAAGGCCTGTTACACCGAGCTTCTTTCGGATCCAGAGATCTTCTTTTTCACTAAAGGCTTTTGCGGTAAGTACGGAGCTTTTAGATAAGCGAAGAGCACACCTTTTTCCAATGCCCCAAATATCTGTGAGAGGAGTTTTTGCTAGAATCTCGTTGGTATTATCTGTGAGTATAAATGTGCCAGAGCCCTTTTTTGCAATGCGGCTAGCTAGCTTTGCAAGCGTCTTTGTATGTGCTACTCCGAGAGAAACTGGAATGCCCGTCCACTTCAAGATGCGCGTCCTTATTTCCCCAGCTACTTTTTGGACGTCTTTTTTTGGGAAAGGTAGTTGTAAAAAGGCCTCATCGATGGAGTAGATCTCCATTTCAAATCCAAATTCTCTAAGTGTTTGCATCACTCGGTCCGACATATCTCCATAGAGGGTGAAGTTGGATGAGAGTAAAACGACTTGATCTGTACGAACGAGCTCTTTTAGCTGAAAGGCTGGCTGCCCCATTTTGATGCCTAGCTTTTTTGCCTCGTTTGATCTAGCGATCACGCAGCCATCATTATTGGAGAGGACGCAAATGGCTTTGCCGCTCAGTTTGGGATTGAAGACGCGCTCGCAGGATGCATAGAAATTATTACAATCAATCAGAGCAAACATTAGCTTGCCTTGTGGATGACATAGGTGACAATGCCCCAGATTTGAAAATCCCACTGGGGATCGATTTGAATGAGGGGGAAATCGTTGTTTTCCGGCTCAAGAAAAATATTACCATCTCGGATTCGAATGCGCTTTACAGTAAACTCTCCATTGATGAGAGCTATTACTATTTTTTTGTCTGAAGGCTCTTTTGACCTGTCTACTATCAAAATGTCATCCTGATATATTCTAGCTCCTCTCATTGAGTCGCCGTCGACACGGACGAAAAAGGTGGCGGCAGGATGGTCTATCAAATGTTCATTTAAATCGAGCTTGCCATCTAGAAAATCGTCAGCTGGGGAGGGAAATCCTGCTTTAACAGTCGCTAAATAGAGGGGTAAAGGGTTTGCTTGAGATTTTTTAGGCAAAAAAAAGGAGAGTTCTTTGTTCATGGTATACTCATTTAATTGGAGATATTGTAACCTGTTTAACATGTTACATAAAAAACATCGAGAGTCTTGGAAGTCTAAGATAGGATTTATCTTTGCGGCGCTAGGATCCGCCGTTGGACTTGGCAGCATTTGGCGCTTTCCCTACGTCGTGGGTGAAAATGGCGGGGCCATCTTTATTGTTCTCTATCTGATTTGCCTTGTTCTCATTGGTTTTCCTGTTCTTATTGCTGAAATTCTGATCGGTAGAACGACTCAAATGAGCCCCTTTGGTGCCTTTGATATCATCGGCAAGGCAAAGAGGTGGGCATTTAGCGGCAAGATGACCATCGTCACAGGCTTTATTATCAGCTCCTTTTATAGCGTGATTGCTGGCTGGATGCTGGGCTATTTGATTCAAGCCTTATCTGGAAATCTCAATCAGTTTCAAAATCCATCTGAAGCCCTTTCCTATTTTCAGGCATTAAGCTCTTCGCCCCTTTGGACTATTGGCTTTCACTTTCTTTTCATCCTTCTCTCTATCTGCGTACTTTTTTCAGGCGTTCGAAACGGGATTGAAGCGGGCTCGAAAGTGATGATGCCGCTTCTCATTCTCGTGCTTCTCTTCCTCGTTTTTAAGGGACTTACCATGGATGGCGCGAAAGAAGGTCTTACTTTTCTCTTTTCCCCTGACTGGAATGAAATCACTCCTAAAGCAATCTTGATGGCTCTAGGTCAAGCCTTTTTCACTCTCAGTCTAGGCCAAGGAACAATGGTTACCTACGGAAGCTACCTCTCAAAAAAAGAGGATATCACAGGCTCCTGTATTCCTGTTGTTATTTTAAATACAGTGATTGCACTCTTAATGGGCGTGGCTATTTTCACTATCGTCTTTTCTGTAGGAATGACACCAGAGTCGGGAACAGCGCTGATTTTTGAGACGCTTCCTATTGTCTTCTCTCAAGTCTCGTGGGGATGGGCGCTCAGCATACTCTTTTTCTTCCTCATCGTTTTAGCCGCGCTTACATCGGAAATCTCAGCTCTTGAGCCTGCGATTTCTTTTTTGATTGATGAGAAAAACATGAGTCGTAAGAGGGCGACACTACTTATCGCCTCAGGCGCATTCATTCTGGGAATTCCAACCTGCCTCTCTTTTAACCTGATAAAGAACCAAACCCTTTTTGGCGCTAATTTCTTTGAAATTATCTCTTTTATTTCCATTAATATTCTTGTGCCCGTTGGCGGCCTTTTGGCTGTGCTACTTGTAAGCTGGCGTTGGGGAATGAAGAATGCTTTTAAAAATCTTGGCGAAAAGTTCACCCAAAGGCGCCCAATACTAGCAAAGTACTTTTTCATCAGTATGAAATATACAGCACCTGCCTTGATTCTCTTAATATTACTCGATCTGATTCGCTCCTCTCTCTAAAAAAATTGACGAAGCCTAGATAACTGCTGTATAAGAAAGCTATGAATAGAGTACT
>JAJFML010000113.1 GCA_021772195.1 Chlamydiota bacterium
ATGTGCCTGAGCGGTATGGCTTTGATGTGATAGATCCCGAAGATGTTCGGGCGTAATATTCTCGTAGCTAAAGAGATGATTTTTAGGAAGTGTTCCTGAATAGAGAATGGCAAGCCTTTTTCGATTATCTCTTGAAAGGAACTCTTTTGTAAGGAACATAAATCTTTCGTAGTCCAGGGCTTTTAACCCCTGGATTCTTTGTTCTTTCCAATCAAAATCCTCATCATAAGAAAAGGCGAGTAGATCGTAGAAAAGCGTCTTTTCATCGAGATTTCTAAAAGGTTTTTCTAGCTGGGTAATTCCGCTTTTCTTGAGAATGTCAAAGCGGCTCTCAGGAATTTTACTGTTAAGGTTTTGTAGGTAGTTTTCTAGAAAAAGTTCAAATCGGTAAATAAGGTCTAGCGGATCGTGAGTGCTTGATTGAACAAGGAAGTATTGGAATAGTCTTCTCTCTTCTTCTTTATCAATACTAGCTGCTATGTAGGCTGTTTTTTGCTGAGTGCGAAGAGTATTAAAGAATGCTTCATGTAGAGCTTTCGACAGTAGTGTTTGAGCAGCTCTTTTTTCAAAGGTAAAGTCACCTTCATCAAGAACTAGGACGGCGCTATTTCCTGCAGCAGGAGTCTTTTTTTGGATGAAAAAAGGGCCGTTTTCGGGCAAGGGAGTCACAATTCTGGAAAAGCGCTCTTCTGCAGGATAGGGCTCTGACCCCAAGATATGTCTAATGTCTAACCAGATAGATTCTGCATCTTTAAGTGTTAGATTTCCTGAAAGGAAACCCTCTGTGTAAGTCTCTTCAAAGAGCACATCAGAAAAAAGAATGTAGTCTTCGTAGGAGAGATCATAGATAGCTTCTAACTTTTCTTGGTTGGTTGTCTTGTCATCTTTGATAAGGCTAGCAGTTAGCTCGAGCGCTTGGTAGATAGGAAGATCGCGAGCGCTATTTGCGTAGGCTTTTTGTAGGTAGTTTTGGATGATTTTAAATTCAGCCTCGTTAGGTTTTGAATGGGCCATCTTGAGGATCTCTTCAATTAGGAAAGAGGCCTTTTCAGAGTAGCCGTTGATGGCGATGGTAATTGCGCCCTGATCGGTGGAAAAAGAGGCCCCTAGGCCAGCTGCTCTTGTGCAAAGAAGGGTGGGGTGTAATTTCTTTCCTAAATGGTTTAAGAAGATCTCAGTGCATACCTGAGAGATTGCGCTCTTATCAATGAGTGGAGATTTAATGTGGATTAGATGCATCACTTCAGGTGACCTAAACTCATCATCATCAAGATAAAAGAGCTTCCCTAGATCATCATCGATAAACTTAAAGGGAGTAGATCTTTTTTTCTGCTCAATAATAGCTAGACTGGAGGGTAGATAAGGATTGGGGTGAGCGAGTTTGATTTCAGGGTTTAGCGCAGCTTCTTGCCAAAGTGCAAATGTCTTTGTATCGATATCATCTACTGCATATTCAGCTCCCATCCATTTCTCTGTATAGGTAGGGTTTTTTCCTGACTTTTCTGTGGGGCAGATAAGTGTATATTGCGCAGATCTAGGGGTTAGAAGGGAGAGGATCTCGGAGATGTTTGAGGGGGTATATTCGTCTGCTAAAATTGTTTTTCTGGGATAGGTGGAGAGCTCTTCATGTTGAAGAGTGCCTGCAATAGAACTTACAAAAGAGAAGGCATCTTCCCTGCTTTGGTACTGATAGTCAAGCGCTGCCATCGTTGTCATTTCATCGAAGAGATAGGAGGGAACACCTGATTGTTGAAGCCCGTGAACTGCTTCAAAGCACCTCTGAATAACAAGGTCCTTTTTATCGAGACCTTCATTTGTAAGAGCTAGGTCAATTTCAAAGACGATATTGTATTTTCCAACAGCTTCGGTTGAAATAGAGATTTTATCGATCAAACCTTCTTTTTTTAGCTTTTCGCTCAGGCTATATTTTTGTCCTCTGGAAAGGGCGTAGGCGATAAGATCTGCTGATTTGGTCGTGTCAGAGGCGAATTTTTGAGGAAGCTCCCAGGTAATTGAGAGTCTTGTAAGATCTTTGATTGGCTTGATGGTTGTGAGGTGGCCTTTTTGTCTATCTGAGAGGAGGGTCTCTTCAACCTGTAGAATTTGCTTTTCTCGTTTTGGAATTCTGCAAAAGAGGAGTGCTACCTGTTTTTTGAGCTCATCGATTTCAAGAGGTGAGTAGATCACGAGATTCATATCTTGAGGTGCGTAGTTTGCTTCAAACCAAGACCGCATTGCTTCAGGAGGTACGGGAGAGAGAGTCTCTGAGTTGCCAGTTGAAAAACCGCAGTTTGGGTGATTTTGATTTCCCATCTCTTTTGAGATCATGTAGGTGCGCCAATTATCATTCTCGATATTTTTTGCATGTTCTTGATCGACATTATGAAGCTCTCTCGACATGGAATCGGGGGAGAGAATGGGGTTGATAAAAAAGTTAGAGAATCTGTCTAGCCCTGAAATAAAAGAGTCATTGTTGATATCAAACATGTAGACAGTCCGATCAGGTGCTGTGTAGGCGTTCGATCTACCGCCATGATCTGCTAAATAGGAGGAGAATTCTGATTCACCGGGGTAGTTTTCTGTTCCCATGAAAAGCATGTGTTCAAGGAGATGTGCCATGCCAGGATACTCTTTAGGATCGCTCCATGAACCAGAACCTACAGAGAGAGAAGCTGCAGATTGGTCAGCTTCAGGGTCGGAAATGATGTAAACATTGAGATAATTGTTTAGCTGGATCTTTGAGATCTTGCGCTC
>JAJFML010000114.1 GCA_021772195.1 Chlamydiota bacterium
ATATTCATAAAAGTGGATTTCTATCTGCAGATGGCGTCTTCACGACTTTTTTAGTGGAAGATGGATGCATTTTTTTCTTGGATGAGCACTTAAAGCGGCTGCATGATCATGCAGATATTTTAGGAATCGAGACTCCTAAAATTGATAAGAATGAGATCAAAAAGTTTGTTCTTGCAAATCGCGCTGATCGGGGAATTTGGAAGATTAAAATGATCTTCGTAGCTAAAAGGAGTGAAGACTCTTCTTTAGCTCCTCGATTAGGAGGCCTTATCATGCTAATAAAACAGGTTTTTCCTGAAGTGAAAGGAAAACTGAAATTAACATGTTTCCCTGAACCTGTTTTAGATCCCCTGGCCAAGATCAAGAATCTCTCTTATATCAACCGATATTGGATTAAAGACTATGCTTTAAAGCATAAAGCGGACGATTGCCTTGTAAAAGATCATTTGGGTCACATCCTTGAAACTTCTTTAGGTAATCTTTTTTGGATCCACAAAAATTTTCTCTTTTACCCCGATACCTCTCTTTCTTATCTCGCAGGCATCACATTGCAGCAGATAGTTAAATGTGCAACAAAGATGGGGCTAACACCTAAGCCTGGAAAATATAAAGAGGAACATCTTTTAGATTCCTTTGTCTATCTTTGTAGCTCTACTTCGAAAATTGTTCCTGTTCGCTATTTGGAGGCGCATGTATTTGAAATAGACCTAAAGTTGGAGCGCAAGTTGAATGAGTGCTTTCAAGAGAGAGCTTTGAAATCAAGTTATAGGTGCGTTTAAGCCATGAGCAAAGAGAGAGAGAGGTTAGATCAGAACAAAAGAAAGGAGAAGCACTGGCACAAGTGGGGACCCTATCTTTCAGAGAGGCAGTGGGGGACCGTTAGAGAAGATTACAGTCCATTCGGCACTCCTTGGCAGTATTTCCCCTTTGAACAATCTTCTTTTCGAACATATAGGTGGGGTGAAGATGGAATTGCAGGAATCTCTGATAATCATCAAAAGATCTGTTTTTCTTTTGCTTTTTGGAATGGAAAAGATGACATTCTAAAAGAAAGGCTCTTTGGTCTATCTGGTGGGCAAGGTAATCATGGCGAGGATGTCAAAGAGTATTATTACTATCTCGACAATACGCCCACGCACTCTTACATGAAATATCTCTATAAGTATGTTCAAGAAAAATACCCCTATGAAGAGCTTGTAGAAAAAGGCAAAAATAGCACTCTTAAAGAGCCCGAATATGAGCTCATCGATACGGGGATTTTTGAACACGATGACTACTTTGATATCTTTATCGAATATGCAAAATTAGATGATAGGGATATTCTCATTGAGCTAAACGTTCATAACAGATCGTTTAAGAAAAGAGATCTACATATTCTACCAACGCTGTGGCTGAGAAATACTTGGACCTGGTCGGATGAAAAAAAACCTTCCCTGATTGAGAAAGGGGAGAATAGACTCTCTCTTTCTTACCCAAATGAAGATAGTTACCATCTCTATTTTGAAGGAGAGGCAAAATGTCTTTTTACGGAAAATGAAACTAATTATCAGAAGTTAGAAGGTAAGCCAAATATAAGCCCTTATACGAAAGAGGCTTTTCATGAATATGTCATCAAGAAAAATGATAAGGCCATAAATCCCAATTTAAAGGGAACTAAATCGGCTCTTCACTATGTGTTATCTGTTGAACCAGGTGAAAAAAGCACTCTAAGGCTTCGTCTTTCAAACTCTGATCTCAAAAATCCTTTTGAAGGATTTGAGAAAGGGTTTGAGATGAGAAAGCGTGAGGCAGATGAGTTCTATGAAGAATTTAAAGCGGTGTGCAAATCAGATGAGTTAGCAGATATTCAAAGACAGGCATTTGGCTCTCTACTTTGGACAAAACAGTTCTATCATTATGTAGTATCTGACTGGATTGAAGGTGATAAAGAGCATTCTTCTTCTGCTACGAGAAAAAAAGGCCGTAACGATTCCTGGGAGCATCTTTACAACGATGACATTCTCTCCATGCCAGATAAGTGGGAATATCCTTGGTTTGCTTCGTGGGATCTTGCTTTTCATGTGATGCCGTTAGCTCTTCTTGACCCCGAATTTGCGAAAAGACAGCTCACACTCTTTACAAGAGAGTGGTATATGCATCCCAACGGACAAATTCCCGCCTATGAATGGAATTTTTCCGATGTTAATCCTCCTGTACATGCTTGGGCTGCTTGGAGGGTCTATAAGATTGGCCAAAAAAAGCACGGGGCAGAAGATAGACACTTCCTCGCTTCCATCTTTCAGAAATTGCTGCTCAATTTCACCTGGTGGGTTAACCGAAAAGACCAAGATGGCAAAAATGTCTTTCAGGGAGGCTTTTTAGGTCTCGATAACATCAGCATCTTTAATCGCTCGGAGCAGCTTCCAACAGGCGGCTCTTTAACCCAGTCTGATGCGACGAGTTGGATGGCGATGTACTGCCTCAATATGCTGACTATAGCAATGGAGCTGGCAACGAAAGATCCTAGTTATGAGGACATGGCAAGTAAATTTTTTGAACACTTTCTCTATATTTCCGATGCAATCAATTATCAAAAAGAGGATATGCCCTCTCTTTGGAATGAAGAAGATGGTTTTTATTACGATATGCTCCATCTTCCAAACGGGCAGCATCTTCCTATCAAGGTTAGATCGCTTGTCGGTCTGATTCCTCTTTTAGCTGTAGTTACTATTGAAGAAAATGATATTAATAATTTGAAAGGTTTCAAAAATCGCTTTGAATGGTTCATCAAAAACAAAAAGGGGCTATGTGAAGAGGTTGCTTGTCTAAAAACAAGAGGAGAGAGTAATCGGCATATCCTCTCGATTTTAGATAAGGATCGTTTAATAAAAATTTTAAAAGTTATGCTCGATGAAAAAGAATTTTTGAGCCCTTATGGAATTCGGTCTGTCTCAAAGTGTCATCAAGAAAAACCTTACATTTTGGAGACCGAAAAAGGAACTTATCAGATCGACTATGAGCCAGGGGTCTCTACAACAAAGCTCTTTGGAGGAAATTCCAATTGGAGAGGTCCAATTTGGTTTCCTCTCAACTTTCTCATCATTGAATCACTGCAGAAGTTTCACCACTATTATGGTGATGAGCTCAAGATCGAATGTCCTACGGGTTCGCGTAACTATATGACTCTTTGGGAGGTTGCAGGGGAGATCTCTTCAAGGCTGATCCGCATTTTTGTTCGTGATGAAAAGACGGGAGAGAGGCCTGTATATAGAGACTGTGAAAAATTTCAAAATGATCCGCACTTCAAGGATTACTATCTATTTTTTGAATATTTCAATGGTGATTTAGGTACAGGACTAGGTGCATCTCATCAAACAGGATGGACGAG
>JAJFML010000115.1 GCA_021772195.1 Chlamydiota bacterium
GATAGCACGTGATGCTTTTCAAAAGTCTTATGAAAGAGAGATCAAGGCGGGAAGGAACATTGCAGCGGAAGCAAGAGCTTTTTCCGAGCAAGGATTAGGATCTCCGACCGGGCTTCGCGACATGTACCGAGATATTACGGGAAATCCTCGAGATGCCCACGCACTTTTCCAAGAACTTTTTTCCGAATATTCCTATGGCAAAATGAAGACCGTGATTGATTTTATGCTCCACTCATTGGGAGCCGACATGAAATCGAAGGGACCATCTATTTCTCATGCAGAATTAGGGAGATTGATTACAGATGCAAGAACGCTTGCTTCAATTTTAGGAGTTTACCGCTTTTTCAAAGAGAGAGAAGGGCTGATTGACTCTCAGTTTCACGCCTATGAACTCACTGTACCTACAAAACTGACATTTGAGATCATGGCAAAAGAGTTTATGGGCCTTGTAAATCAGCGCTATATTTCACCGGACAAGGTTCTGCAGCTGTCAAGAAAACTGGGCGTCTCCGAGGAGACAGCGGCGCAGATCATCGTATTTACTCAGATGAGAGATGCCATTCGATCAGTTGCTCCCAAACTCTATCGAAACAATCGCCACAAAGATGATACTCTTAAAGCTATCATGGAAGCGTTAGAGGAATTAGAAGTGGAATTTGATGAGGAATTTGAATAATGGGTCCATTTGAAGAACTACTAGCAGAACTTGGAAATGCACTTGGAGTCTCTCTTAACGCAGACAGCAACAATTCTTGTACACTTCTTGTCGATGAAAAGTTGAAAGTACAGCTCGAGATGCAAAAAGAGAAAGATCGCCTTCTCATGGGAGCACGCGTGGGCGTTGTCGATCCCGGGCGATTTCGTGAAAATGTCTTGATAGAAGCTTTGAAAGAAAATAATCTCCCCTATCCGCAGGTAGGCATCTTTGGCTATAGCCCAAAAAACAATCAACTAGCTTTATATGACACACTTGATCTGGATGATCTAACAGGTGAGAAGCTTGCAAACTATCTATCTCTTTTTATTGGAAAGTCGCTCGAATGGAAAAATGCGCTCGAGTCGGGACATTCCGCTCCCCAAACTTCCCAAACAGGAGAGGGTCCAAAACCCTTTGATCTCCGATGAGCTTAGAAAATATTCTCTATAATACTGCTTGCAGTGAGCATTGGAAAAGAGTAGGCGTATACCCTCATCACGGCATGAGCATACCGCTCACAGCTCTTCGCACGGAGACAAGCTCAGGCGTAGGCGAGTTTTATGACCTTTTGCCGTTGATTGATTGGGTTAAATCTCTTGGCATGGATGTAATTCAACTCCTTCCACTCAATAGCACTGGTCTCGATAGTAGTCCCTATAGCGCCCACTCCTCTCTTGCACTCGACCCGATCTACATTAAGCTCACCTCCCTTCCCCATTTAGACTCTTTTAAAGAGCTTGAAAAGGAGCTCTTTAACTTTCGGCGTTTCAATGAGACTCCAAGGGTAGAATTTATAGAGGTAAAAAAGAAGAAAGAGCTTTTTTTGTTACACTATTATGAACTTATCTATCCTGAGATGCAAAAAAATGCAGATTTTTTGAAGTTTGTACATAATAATTCCTGGGTGCAAGAGTACGCTCTTTTCATGGCGATCAAAAAGGAGCAAAAATACCTTCACTGGAAAGCCTGGCCTAAAAAATTTCAAGATCCCACCAAGCTGTTTGAGATCATGAAAGATTATGACTATATAATTAACTACCATATCTTTGTTCAGTATCTCGCATTCAAACAGATGAGCGGTGTGAAGGAATATGCAACTGAGAAAGGCGTTTTACTTAAAGGCGACATCCCTATTTTACTTTCAGAAGATAGCGCAGATGTCTGGTTTGACCGAGAGAACTTTTTGATGGGGCTCTCAGCTGGCGCTCCGCCAGATAGATTCAATAGCTATGGACAATATTGGGGCTTTCCACTCTTTAATTGGGACTATGTCAAAGAGACAAAGTATGCCTGGTGGAAAAGACGGCTCAGCGTTGCTTCAAATTATTATCACCTCTATCGAATCGATCATCTTGTGGGATTTTTCCGTATTTGGGGAATTGAAGATGGAAAAGAGTCGCGTGATGGGAAATTTATTCCAAATAATCGCTATAAGTGGCGTTTTGATGGAGAGGAGAGATTAAAAGTCCTAATAGAGAGCTCTTCGATGATGCCCATGGCAGAGGATTTAGGTATCATTCCTCATGAAGTGCCCTCCATTTTAAAATCGCTTGGAATCACCGGCACAAAAGTGATGCGCTGGCAGAGTTACGGGGAGGATAGCGGCGCATATATCCGTTCTGAAAACTATGAGCCAATCAGTATGACCACGCTCTCCACTCACGACACAGAAACGCTCGGTGAATGGTGGGAGAATAACCCAACAGAAGCTAGAGAATATGCAGAGAGTAGAAACTTTAAATATAAGAAAAAATTTGATTTATTCATGAGATATGACCTCCTTGCAGACTCTCATAAGACAAGCTCACTCTTTCATATCAATCTTCTCTCAGAATATTTAGCGCTCATTCCTGAATATGCACCGAATGCCTTTGAAGATGACCGTATCAACATCCCAGGCACAAATCTCAAATCAAACTGGTCATATAGGTTACCTAAGACACTAGAAGAAATTACCGCAAATAAAGAGCTTTCAAGCATGATACGTTCTTTTACAAAAGAGACTGCAAATGAAAATACTATTTCTTAGTCTTATCACACTCTCCCTTTTTGCAAATGAAATCCACCTGCCCTCTAGCAGGAGGATCTCTGCCGCCTACTCTACGCTTGATCCCACAAGCATCTCTCAAAATTTTGCCTTTTATGAGCTCTACCCTGAGACAAAAGAGGGGCACCTGGCACTTCGGCGTGCTTGGGACCTTTTAAAAGTCTCTGACGATACAGCTCCTATCTACCTGCCTGAAATCCAAATCTCTTCTCTCATCAATGTAATCAATAGAAAGGATGAAGAGATTAATCTAAGTGAGAATGAACTTATCTTTATTGAGTCACTTGGAAAACATCTGCACAATCGAAAACTTAGCGGCCACAAGGTTTGGACGCGTGACGAAGTTTTAGCTCTTGCTCCTGAAGAAATCGATCTCTGTCGTGGGTTATTTATCGAACAATATGGAGAGAGCAAGGAAGCTGCGAAAAAAACAAGAATGTATGAGGCGATGATTGACCTCATGACGCTTCAGATTCTAGGCAGGCTTAATGAGGACGCAACCCCTCTCGAAAAAATCTACGCCATCAACAACTATATCTTTCATGAGATGGGTTTTCGCTTCCCTCCCCATTCACTTCACGCAAAAGACATCGACGAATACACCTTCCTTCCCTCTGTAATCGATTCGAGAAAAGGTGTCTGTTTAGGTGTCTCCATTCTCTATCTCTGTATCGCTCAAAGGTTAGATCTTGAACTAGAAGCTGTCACACCTCCTGGCCACATCTATGTGCGTTATGTAAAAGAGAATGGTGATCATTACAACATAGAGACAACAGCGAGAGGCATCAACGTTCCCACTGAAAGATATCTCGGTGTAGAGACCCGTGATTTACAACTTCGAACGATGAAAGAAGTTATTGGCCTTGCCTTCATCAACCAAGCTTCTGTCAATTGGATGAAGAAAAAGCATGAGACTGCAGTTACTCTCTATGAAAAAGCGCTCGCCTACATGCCAAATGATTATCTTCTTAAACAGCTTCTTGGATACAACTACCTTCTCTCAGGTAGAAAAGAAGAGGGAAGGAAAATGCTTGAATCTACACAAGATGAGACGCCTGAGTTTTCTGTCTCAAAAGATACGATGAAAACAGATTTTCTATCAGGAAAGACTGATGTTGAAGGAATCGATGCGGTATTTATGCATGTAGATGAGACGAGAAAATCGATTCTAGAAAAACAAAAGAGGCTCCAAGAAGTTGTGAAGAAGTATCCGCTTTTTAGAGCAGGACTATTACAGCTAGCAGGCACTTACTTACAGCTCGGAAGAGAAAAAGAGGCTTATCCTATTTTAGAGGTCTACCACGCTGTAGATGATACCGATCCTGTTGTGAACTACTATCTAGCCGTTATCTCCTTCGATAGATATGACTATACAGCTGCATGGAAATATCTCAAAAGGGCAGAAGAGTTAGTTCATTCTAGAGATCATAATCCAAGGGCACTCAAGGAATTTAGAAAGGTCCTCGCCAGAAAATGCCCAACCACTTAAACTAAAATTATGAATGCACTTGTACTACTCAGTTCCTTTTTGCTCGCTTTTTCCTATAAAAGTTATCAACCAACACAAACTCTAGATACACACATGACGGAGCAAAATGCTCAAGAGACCGGCGTTAGCAA
>JAJFML010000116.1 GCA_021772195.1 Chlamydiota bacterium
GGGAAGCTTCAAGCAAATCCTAGATCAAAGAAAAAAGTACTACCTTTCATCGACAAATTTGGCCTAGACACTTCCGAGTTTGAAAAAAATCCAACAGAATTTCTCTCTTTTAATGATTTTTTTACTCGTAAGTTAAAAGCGGGAGCGCGCCCTTTGGTGGAAGATAACCAAAGAGCTGTACTATTTGCAGACGCCAGATATCTTTTTTTTCCCAACATTTTTAAATCAGATGGCTTTCTTGTGAAAGGATCTTGTTTTTGCTTAAAAAAACTTTTAAATTGTGAAGAGCTGGCAGGTCATTATGAGTCAGGATCAATGGTAATTGCAAGGCTATGCCCTACCGACTATCATCGGTTCCATTTTCCCTTTGATTGTATACCTTCTAAGTCAAGGCTCATTAATGGTTATCTTTATTCTGTAAATCCTATAGCTCTCAAGAAAAATATCGATTATTTGACTGAGAACAAGCGTGAAATTACCTCTCTTGAATCGGATCTCTTTGGAACAGTTCAATATATTGAGGTTGGGGCGACTAGTGTGGGATCTATTCATCAGACTTTTGAGGTGGGCAAAAAGTATAAGAAGGGAGATGAGAAGGGGTATTTTTCTTTTGGAGGCTCTTGCATTATTCTTCTTTTTGAACCTGGGAAGATCACATTTGATGAAGATCTTCTTGCGGTTAAAGATATGGAAGTTCGCGGGCTCTTTGGGCAGTCTTTGGGTACTACTTTAAAATAGAACAGATGGGGCAAGCGTGGGCGTCATGGCCTCTTGCGGGGCAATGCTCTCTTGCAAAATAGATGATTTGAAGATGGAGCTTAATCCAAGCTTTTTTGGCAAAGAGTCTTTTTAGATCCTTCTCTGTCTCTTTAACATTTTTTCCATTACTTAAGTTCCAGCGTTTTGCACACCGATGAATATGCGTATCTACAGGAAAGGCAGGTTCATTAAACGCTTGGCACATCACAACGGAAGCTGTCTTATGCCCTACGCCTGGCAGTTTTTCGAGTTCGTGAATTTCATCCGGTACTTTCCCTTCATACTCAGCAAGTAGTTTGTGAGAGAGGTTGTAGATAGCTTTGGATTTTGTAGGAGCAAGTCCAACGGGCCTGATAATATTTTCAATCTCTTGAATTGTAAGTTTGATCATTTTTTCGGGCGTATTCGCTTTTTTGAAAAGAGCGGGCGTGACCTTATTTACGCTCGCGTCCGTTGCTTGAGCAGATAGTAAAACAGCGATTAATAGGGTATAGGTATCTTGGTGCTCGAGGGGGATTTTGGGATTGGGATAGAGCTGGTTTAAAACGGTTGAAATTATTTCAGCTCTCTCTTTTCTCGTCATTTACCCACACAAAATTTAGAAAAGATGGAAGATAAAATATCTTCGCTCACGTTGGTGCCAATGATTTCTGAAAGGGCATGTAAGGCCGATTTCATCTCTTCTGAGATGAGTTCGCAAGAGAGAGCATCTAGTAGTCCCTTTTTAACTGTATCGATGTGGGTTAGAGCTCTTTCAAGAGCTTGTTTATGACGCATTTCAGTAATTAGTAGCTGACCTTTTTCTGGAGGTCCTTTTTTCCAGATCATTTTATCAATTGTTTTTTTAAGCTCATCGATTCCCAAATGATTTTTTGCTGAAATATGGGCAGTGAAGGGGAAATCATATGCTCTCTTTGGAGCTTTAAGGTCGATTTTATTCCAGATAAGAAGAGTTTTTTTGGGATCTGTAAGGGTTAAGAGCTCTCTTTCTTCTGCGGTCTCTTCATCGTTTGCGCTCATGACAAAGAGAACTAGGTCTGCCTTTTTTAAAGCTTCCTTGGAGCGTTTAATTCCCTCTTTTTCAATCAATTTATCCGTTTTTCTAATACCTGCTGTGTCTATAAGGCGAAAGTGTAGCTGCCCAATCTTCAAGTCTTCTTCAATAATATCACGAGTTGTTCCCGCTTCATCGGTTACAATGGCTCTATCTTTACCTAAAAGGGCGTTCATCAAAGAGGATTTACCCACATTAGGTATGCCTATTAAAGAGAGTGAGATCCCCTCTTTCATGATTTTACCGTCATGGAATGTCTCAGTTAATTGTCTGATCTGATCTTGGATGAGGGTGAGCTGATTTACAATCTCCTCTTGTGAGGCAAATTCAAGGCCTTCTTCGGGAAAATCGACCCAGGCTTCGAGTATGGCTGCAATATCGGTAAGATTTTTTTGGAAAGAGTGAATGCGTTTTGAAAGGATTCCTTCGAGATGGCTTTCTGCAGCAGTTAAGGAGAGGTCATTTTGAGCGTGGATGAGTCCTTGTATAGCTTCTGCTTGAGCGAGATCAATTTTTCCATTTAAAAAGGCCCGTAATGAAAACTCACCTGGACCTGCATTTCTAGCGCCTGCTTGCAGGATGCGGGCTAGAATTTTTTGAGTGCCTACCCTGCCACCATGGCAAAAAATTTCGACAGTATCTTCCCCTGTATAGGATTTAGGAGCGCGCATGACAAGCATAAGGACGTGGTCTAGAGAGAGGCCCTCCTTCGAAAGAATTTTTCCATATTTAGCTGTATGAGAGGCTATTTTTTCTACATTGCAAGAAAAAATTTTATTTGCAATTAGGGTCGCATCCTGTCCGGAAATACGAATAGCGCTTATCGCGGCATCTCCTGGAGCCGTGGTAATCGCAGCGATTGTGTCTTTAGTTGATTTCATGAGTAAGATTATAGCTCTTTCAGGGGAGATATCTCAATGCAAAAAACTTTTTTAAATCAGCTGTAAGGCAGATGGAATTAGGGTGTTTAAGCGCTCGTGATCCACTCGAGCTTTCTGGACAGCTTTTTTTGCTTGGTTAGGGTGATATCCCAAATTGATAAGAGCGTTGATCGCATCAAGAGAGAGTGTGTCAACATCATCAAGATCTGCATCTGTTTTCATCTTCTCTAGAAAGCCCAGTTTATCTTTCATCTCAACAATCAGTCTAGTGGCTGTTTTCTTTCCAATGCCAGGCACTTTTGAGATGACGCTAATGCTATCATTTTGAATAGCAGTATTAAAGGCAGGCAGGCCCAAATGCCCTACTAGAGCCAGGGCTGTTTTAGGGCCAATGCCTGATACAGTATTGATGAGTTGAAAGAGATCACGCTCATGCTTTGATTAATATCCGTAGAGAGTTTGAGAGTCTTCGCGCACAATAATTGAGATGTATAGCTTCACTTTTTTGCCTATTTCAGGAAGCTCAGAAAAGGTGCTTAAAGGGGTTTTACATCTGTAGCCGATGCCAGCTACATCGAGAATAGTTGCCTCTGGAATTTTTTCTATAAGTGTTCCGTTTAAATATTCGTACATGACTTCCTCATTTTTAGGGTGTGAGCGTGTGCGATTGCAAGAGCCAGTGCATCTGCTGCATCTTCCGGTTCTGGTATCGTTTTTAGTGAAAGAAGGGCTTTCGTCATTTTTTGGACTTGGCTTTTGCTTGCAGATCCATTTCCAACAACTGCTTTTTTCGCAACCGATGGCGCATATTCGAAAAAAGGCACCTTGTTTTTTGCAGCTGCTAGAAGCACCATCCCTCTTGCCATTCCTAATTTTATCGCACTTTGAACATTTTTTTTCACATACTGTGTTTCTGTAGAAATGGCGTCAGGTTGATATTTTTCAATTAAAGATTCAAGGCTCTCAAATAAGATGAGATAGCGCGATTCGAGTTTTGTTTTTGAGGGAGGTTTTATACAACCAAAGTCGATAGCGCGGTAGCTGCTAGTTACTTCAATAACCCCATATCCAGTGATGATTGTTCCGGGATCGATGCCCAAAATTAATGTGCCCATTTTTAGGATATTACCAAAGGATTGTATTTTTGTTCAGAAAATGGGAAAATAGGTTCTATATGAAAGCAAAAAAAATAATCATACGTATGCCGAATTGGGTGGGAGATCTTGTAATGGCAACTCCCATTTTGGCAGAAGTCAGAAAGAAATTTCCCCGTGCGCATATCACTGCAATGTGTATAAAGCCGATCTGCGAGCTGTTAGAGCAAGATGAAAATATCGACGAGCTCTTCTGTTTTTCAAAGCAAAAATTTAGCTTCGATAGACGAGATGCAAAAAAAAATATTATCGAGAAGCTAAAGGCGGGAGAGTATGACCTAGGTATTTTGCTAACAAACTCATTTTCATCTGCATGGTGGTTTTGGCAAGGAAAAATAAAAAGAAGAATTGGTTTCAAAGATCATTTCAGAAGTTTCCTCTTAACAGATGGAGTAGCTATTCCCGAGAACAAGGAAAAGATGCATCAAGTAGAGATCTATAAAAAACTATTAAAGCCTTTAGGAATCACCTCTTCAGATGCTTTACCGAAGATCTATCTTTCGGATGAAGAGATAAAAAGAGCAAAAGAGCTCTTGTACCAGAGAGGATATGAAGACAAAAGACCTCTTATTGGCATCAATCCGGGAGCAGCTTACGGTGAGGCGAAATGTTGGCCTCCTGAGCGCTTTTCTGAGGTAGCTAGAAAAATTAGAGAAAAAGAAGACTACAATGTCGTTTTTTTTGGTGATGGCAAGACAGCTCCTCTCGTGAAAGAAATTACATCTGGTTTAGATGAGAGAGTCATCAATTTAGCGGGACTCACATCACTTCGAGAGCTTGCAAGCATTATACAGACATGCGATGTCCTTTTGACAAATGACAGCGGACCTATGCATATAGCAGCTGCACTTGGCACAGAGGTGGTTGCTCTTTTTGGCTCCACAAATGATACGAAAACAGGCCCCTACAAAAAAGGGGGCGTCATCAATAAAAAAGTAAAATGTTCTCCTTGCTACAAACGGACGTGCCCTATCGATTTTAGCTGCATGACGAGTATTCAGGTGGATGAAGTGATAGAGTTGATTAAAAAGCATGTTTAAAACAGTAAAACGCACACTATTACCCAACCCTTTACATACTACTTTAAGAAGAGCAAAAAAACAGGGACACAAAAGCTTTCTTTTGGGGTGGAATCGCGGCCTAGGAGATATTGCTTTAGGCTTATTTGCTATTGTAAAGCGCATAAAAGAGACTATTCCTGAGGCAGAAATAACCTTTCTCGTTCGTGAAAATCTTGAAGAGGGTTTTAAGCTTTTTGAAGGCGTAAAATGTCTTGTTGCGCCCAATTGGAAGAGGGGCGAGCCTTATGAATTGACAAGGACACTCTCATTGATGGGGATAGATGAGAAACATTATGATGTTGTGATTGATTGGCCCGAGTCCTGGTGGGTTAATTCTCAATTAGGAAAAGTAATTCCAAAGCTAAAATGGGATCCTAAGTGGGACAGTCTCTACAGAAAGTTTGATCTCGACCCAAACCTATCCTATGTAGGGATGCAGATTAGCGCTGAGACAAATTACGGCCAGTGGAGAAATTGGCCAAGAGAAAAATGGTTTGAGCTCATTGACCTATTGTCTCATGAGAAAGATGTGAGAGTGCTACTTTTTGGCTTTGGGACTGATCCCAAAATAGAAAACAAAAATGTGATTGATCTGCGTTCAAAAACAAATCTATTTGAACTCCTTTCTTTAATTAAGAACCTCTGCACTGATCTTGTGTTGCCTGATTCTGGCATTCTATCTATGGCCTACTATCTAGATGATTCTTTCCCCCTAAATATTGTCTCATTATGGGCACATCATAATCATGGGATATTGAAACAAGGAGTAGAGTCCCCTAATCCCAGGATCACCCATTCGCCTCTCTTTGGTGGATATAAGAACCTCTCCTTGCTAGAGGCTGAAAGAGTAAAAAAACATCTGATTTTGAAATGAGAAATCCAACATTAAACGACGAAAAAATGGGAGAAGAGGCGATTCTGGCTGGCTTAGTTGGCGCAGTTATTCTGGCTGGAGGTGAGGGAACTCGCCTTAATTTTGAGCATCCAAAAGCTTTATACCCTATATTTTATGGGAAGACTCTGCTTCAAATTTTTATCGAAAAGGTCGTTGCTTCTCAAAAAAAGCACGAAAGAGAGTTGTCCCTTGCAGTGATGTGTTCTAAGGCAGCTTTTCCCAAGATCCAATCTTATCTAAAAGAGAACTCTTATTTTGGTCTTCAAAACCTATCTCTATTCATTCAAACGGAAGACTTTCTTTTTGATGAAAAAATGGAGAAGACTAAGATCTTATCTCCAAATGGAAACGGTGCGATTTTTGAGTGCTTAGAGAGAGAGCAAATTTTTTTAGAGCAAGAGACGGTAACAATTACTCCTATTGACAATCCCTTGGCGCATCCATTTGATGAAAAGTTAATTGGATTTCACCTATCTGAGAAAAATGATGCAAGTATAGTGGTTATTGATGAAAAGCTCTTGGGAGAAAAAATGGGAGCGCTGTTGCAGGAGGGAGATAAACTCAAGGTCATTGAATATACTAAACAATGTGATAATGCACTTTTTTTCAACACGGGACTTCTCTGTTTTTCCAAAGAATTTATGAGCAATGTAGCGGGGAAAACGCTTCCCAATCATCTGGTTCAAAAAAGTAGGGAAGAGAGCATGATTTATAAAAATGAAAAATTAATATTCGATGCGTTAGATTATGCTGATAGGGTGGGAGCAGTTCATTTCCTTAGAAGCGAGTGTTTTGCCCCTTTAAAAGAGAAAGAAGGGCCAAATGGCGTTGTATCTGTGCGTGAGGCGCTTGATAAACATATTTTGAAAAGTCATAATAAGGCTAAACGAGGTTTAAAATGAAAATTGCCTATTTAGGAGCAGGAACTTGGGGTTTTGCGCTAGCATCTATATTAGCTGAGAA
>JAJFML010000117.1 GCA_021772195.1 Chlamydiota bacterium
GCTCGCGTCTCTTCTATCTTATCATCACCTCTGCTCTTACAAACTTTTTACTCAAAAACTATTTCCAGCTTCCCAGACCCTTTTCAGAACTACCCGATCTAGCTCTTATTCACTTAAACAGCTTTAGTTTCCCGAGCGGTGCAGCTCAAAATTCAATGGTTTTAGCCGGTCTATTTATCTACGCATTGCGTTCGAAGTGGGCAGCTATCATTGGTGTTTGCTACACCTTATTGATGGGCTTTTCCAGACTCTATCTGGGCGTTCATTATCCAACAGATGTCCTAGCTGGATATCTTGTTGGCTTGACACTTCTTGCTCTCTTTATTTTGTCTCATAAGTCATTAGAAAATCTTATTGGAAGACATCCCTACTGGAGCCTTGGCTTTGCCGTTTTTATCCCATTAAAGATCATTCTTTTCTACCCAAACACCTCAACTATTCTCTATTTGACAACTTTTATTGCAGTCTCAATTGGCGTCTTTTTTTCGCTCTTTTATGGTCTCTATTTAGAAAATCCGAAAAAACTCACTTACTCTCTTGCCAGAATTTTTATTGGCGTATCGGGGCTTTTTATTCTCTACTTTTTAATCGAACTTGGATTTAAGCCCTATTTTTCTAAGCCCATATTAGTTGCACTTTCCTCACTTGCAATTGGCCTTTGGACATCTCTTGGTTCAAGCCCGCTAATTAAGCTTCTCATCCCAAAATCGAAGTGGATGCACCATACACAATGAAGAGCTCCTTCTTAGCCGGGATCTTAGGAAATTTAACCGAACACTACGATAGCGCTCTCTATGCAATGCTGGCTCCTATTTTAGCGCCGCATTTCTTTCCCTACGACCCTCTTACTTCACTCATCTTAACCTTTGCAATCATGCCTTTAGGTATGCTTACGAGACCTCTCGGTGCACTTTTTTTTGGATACATAGGCGATACCTATGGAAGACGTCGCGCTCTTTTTCTCTCACTATCTGGCATGGCAATTACAACCACATTAATGGGTTCGCTTCCTACCTACCAAACTGTTGGCTTCTTAGCTCCCGTTCTTTTGGCACTAGGGCGTATCTTTCAAAACTTCTTCGCCTCGGGCGAAACATCAGGTGGTGCTATCTTTGTCTTAGAAGAGTCAGACAGAAAGGGGAAAAACCTACTAAGCAGTCTCTACAGTTGTTCAACCATATTGGGAATTCTTATTGCCTCTTTTTCTGTGACCGTTATCTCTTATTTTGGTTGGATTGAATCGGGTTGGAGATATCTATTTTTCCTTGGATCAATCGCAGGCATCTTTGGTCTATATATGAGGAGAGACGCTCCTATTAAGATGGTTGATAAGGAAAAAGTAAAACCATTAAGGCTTCTGAAAAAATACCCCTATGAGATCCTATCGATCATACTTGTATCAGGGTTTTCCTATACAATTTATGCTTTTTGCACGAGCTTTATGAATGGATTTTTGCCCCTGATTGCTTCCGTCTCTCACACCGGAGCGATGGGACTAAACACAACCATTCTTCTCTTAGATCTTGCCGCACTCCCTCTTTTTGGAATTCTTGCAGATAGATTCTCAAAAGATCTAGTGATGGGCCTATCTTCCCTGTTAGCAGCTCTTTTTGCGCCCTTTCTCTTTCTCTTTTTAAAAGATGCAAGCCTACTTGGTGCCTCTTTTATTAGAGTCTTTTTCGTCCTGATTGGCGCCTGTTTTGCTGCCCCCTTTCATTTTTGGGCACTCAGCATAGTTCCTAAAGAAAATAGATATCTTATTATTAGCTTCAGTGTAGCTATTGGCTCTCAAATTATCGGCGCGCCATCGACAGCAATTGGACTCATGCTCTATAAAAACACTGGACTCACTCTAGCACCTGCAATCTACTTATCTTTCACTGCCATTATAGCATCCAGTGCGATCTACCTCACGACGAAAAGAGTTGAAAGCCGACAAACAGTTTGAAATAAAGTGGCTTTTCAACCGTATATAAAGATAGGTCTAGTTAATTGATTTTTTTAAGATCTTACTAAATAAACCTTAAAGACTAACCTAAACCTTTAAAGGTTAGGAGAGAAAAGAAGGAATCTATCCTGCACCATCATCCAGAGGAAATGTATAATAGGAGCTGCCTTAGCTGTCATTTTCTTTTACCTAACAAGCGGATCGAAGCGAGTTAAACAGACTAGATAACAGCTATGCGGTCTCTCTTTCTTCATCACCAGATGATAGCCCTGAAGAAGATTCAGCAAGAGCCTCAAGAACTTCAGGAGACTCATAGCTCTTGAGATTTACCTTAAGCCCCTCTTTCAAATCTAGAATCATGCCTGATAAAACTAATTTTCCCGTCTCATCATAGATATGAACATCAAGAGGAAAGGAGTCTTTGGGAAGATGCACGCAAAGTGGTGAGTCATGAACCTCTGCAAACTCTATACTTTTTCTGTTGAAGATAAAGTGAATTTTTCCTCTGTCAATTTCAAGATGACTTAAATCGAGGTGAAAATTAACTTCTTCATCTTTGTGAGCTCTTAGGAATGGATGGTTTAATAACTCTTTGAATGTCGCTCTTTTTTCAGGATTAAGATGAAGCATCCTCTTTAAAAGATCTATAAATAGCTCTAATTCATCCGATGATTCATTATTAGCTATTTCACATTCCCTGATTCTAGTAATAAAGTCTTTCTGCTCATTTTCTAAATATTGTGACGCAGACTTTAGCACCTCATCACCCGTTTTAGGGTCGATCTGTAAGAACTTTTTCTTAAGTACATCGTGCACAATCATAGTAAGAGTAACACCAAAGTGTCTATTTAGAAGATGAAGATAGTCTAACAGCGCTACATCATTCTCTTCTTTTGCCTTCAAATCAAAAAGCCTTCTTCCAGTAAAGAAACCAAAAAGACAGCACCCATAGCTCCAAACATCTGCAGAAAATGTCGATCCGAAACCAAGAAACATTTCAGGAGCTCGGTAATAAAGTGTTGTAAGTACTTTCCATACAACCATTCCCTCTTTGATTTTACAGGTAGCACCAAAGTCAATCACCCTATCGAGTGTTAAATTTGCGGGTCCAAGATCAAAATGTGCATATCCTAACTCATGCATCTTTGCTAATGCTTCCATATGCTTTATCATAATAGGTCTTAAAGCCTTAAATCCCCCTACAAACCGTTTTAGTACATGATCATCTCTACCCATCACTAGCGCACTTCTTCTTTGAGATCCTACGAAATGATCGATGTGTTTAACAATATGTGGAACTCCTAATGCATTTAATTTTTGGATATTATTTATCTCATCTAAAGCGACCTTTTCTACTGCTCTAATCAAACCTTCTGAGCTATTTCCTTGATCAAAGTCACAAATTTTCACAACTCTATGAGCATCAATTGCATAAATACGACCAAATGACCCACTGGCAAGAAAAGTAAGTCTTAAAAATTGAGAGATCCAATGGTCAAAAGTATTTTGAGAAGAAAGAGCTACTTTCTTCTCAATTTCCGTATGCCTACGTTTTGCAGGTCTATTGTGATAAATCTCTACTACTTTAGAGCTTGATTCTGCTCCCGCTGCTGCTGCTGCCATAAATTCTCTCAATTTTTGAGAAAACATTCTAAATTGGACAGTGAAAAGAATCAATTCTTAAGAAAAAATTTACCCCGAAGGGCATTCGGGAGGATTCAACTTAAAAATCAAAGATATCTTCGTCTCGATTTTTCTTATATTCTTTAAAAATCTCAGATAACATCTCTTCAAAATCATTCTTTGGAAGGACCTTTTCATCAAAAAGATCGCGGATGAGCTCACAATGATTCTGCCCTATTCCAAAAGCCTTAAGAAAGAAGTATTCATAAGTAGATGCTCCCTCAATGTCTTTCCTAATTTTTGGAAGAAATTCTGTGATAAATGGATCTTGAACACCTTGCAAAATACGATCTTTATTACCATCTACAACGCCATTGTAGTAAGAGTAAAGCGCATCTTCAAAATCCTCAAACCCAACTTTATTCAAAACAAGTTCAGAAATCATTTCTTGATTCACTTTTTCTCTTATATTTACCTCTGAGAGTCCTCTTAACTCAGGGAACTTTGCAAAGTCTATTAAACCGGAACTCACATAGAAGGAGGCATCTATGACTCTGGCCAGATTATCCATTGAAATACCATCTAGGTGAGTTATTAAATCACTTGCTAACGCATTTTCAGGAAAAGCATTTGCTAGGTCTACTATTTTAACTCGTAGAAAGTTGATCTCATTTGCAATTCGGGCCTTTTCGGCAGACAGCCCTTTATTTAAGAATTTTTGGACCTTATCAAATAACTGAAGATCGTTCTCAATGAGAAGAGAAAGGCTTTCTATATAGGTCTGATTTAAATCAGATTGAATTTCTAAGATAGTTTCAAATACATCTGTCTTGTCAGAATATTTTTCAGCCAATTCGTTACTAATTTTAGATGTCAATCCAGATAAATCCTGATACGACTCTAAAATGGTAGCGAGCCCCTCTTCTTTGAAATTCGCAAAAAGGGAAAATGTTAATAGTGTAAATAGTGGTAAAATTGTAAATTTCATAATGACCTCCAAAAAATTCTGAAGAATATACTACCCATTCTGAATTAAATGATCACCTTTTTCCTTTGATCGTGTTAGGATAAATCTGATATGCATGCTCTACTGATTAAAATGAGTTCCATGGGAGATCTCCTTCACGTTCTTCCCGCCATCACAGATGCATCAAAAGCTGTGCCTGGACTTACCTTTGATTGGGTAATTGAAGAGAATTTTTCTGAAATAGCCTCATGGCATCCGGCCATCCGTTCCATCATCCCTTCAGCACACAGACGCTGGCGAAAAAATATTTTCAAAACCTTTTTTTCAGGCGAATTTTCCTTGTTTTATCAAACGCTAAGATCTACAAAATATGACATGGTTCTAGATGGACAGACCAACTTTAAAAGCGCTCTTATCTCCCTATTATCTAGAGGCTTGCGAGTAGGCCTCGATAAGTACAGCGTAAGAGAGTATGTCGCCCACTTTGCCTATCAAAAAAAATATAATGTCACAAGAAAACAGCATGCCATCGAAATCTTAAGACACTTTTTTGCAAAAGCTTTTGACTATGAGCATCCGGGCACAGCTCCAGACTACGGAATTGATCCAACTATTTTTGAAGCAGAAAAACTGGATATGCCTGATAAATACCTCGTCTTCATCCATGCAGCTAGTTGGAAAACAAAACTCTGGCCAGAAGAGTTTTTCACAAAACTCGTACAATTTGCAGAAGAGGAGAATATTCCCGTTTTTCTTCCGTGGGGTACTTTGGATGAAAGAGACAGAGCAAAACGAATTGTTAAAAACTGTAAGAATGGCGTTGTTCTACCGAAGATGAGCTTGAGCACTCTTGCACGCGTTCTGGTTAGATCAACAGGCGCAGTTTGCGTAGATACCGGCCTTAGCCACTTAGCAGCTGCATTAGATGTCCCATCTGTCAATCTGTATGGACCTACCGATCCTAACTTGGTAGGAGCTATCGGGCCTAAACAAATCCAACTTACATCTGGATTTGCCTGCTCGCCCTGCAATAAGGGAAAATGCGCTTTTACTGGACAGGGATCTGTTTTTCCCGCCTGCTTTTCTTACCTTACGCCAAAAAAGGTCTGGAGTTCTGTTTCAGAAAATCTTCTAGCTAGGCTTGTGCTTTTGAATAAGCTTTCTTAAGACATAGGGCATAATCCCCCCATGCTCATAATAGTCAATTTCAGAAGGCGTGTTAATCGCCAAAGTGAGCGGTAGCTCTTTTGTCCCTGAAGACGATTTGATTTCAAGAGTAGCCTGCATACGGGGTTTTAATTCCTTTTCAATACCTTTAATCGTAAAAGTCTCCTCACCTGTGAGACCGAGACTCTTCAAGTCATCACCCTCCTGAAATTGAAGCGGTACTACACCCATCCCAATCAGGTTACTGCGGTGAATTCGTTCAAAGCTCGTTGCAATGACTGCCTGGACGCCTAGAAGAAGTGTACCTTTCGCAGCCCAATCGCGAGAGGATCCCATTCCATAATCTTTTCCAGCTATAACAATGAGGCTCTGATTTCTCTTTGCATACTCTTCGCTCGCCTCGAAAATCGTCATCACTTTTTTCTCGGGAAAGATCTTGGTATACCCGCCCTCTTTTCCATCTGCTAGAAGGTTTTGAATACGAACATTTCCAAAGGTGCCTCGCATCATCACATTGTGATTGCCACGCCTCGATCCATAGCTGTTAAAATCCTTTCTAAGAATACCTTTCTCTTTTAAGTATTGCCCCGCTGGAGACTCTTCTCGAAAGGCGCCTGCAGGAGAGATATGGTCGGTAGTCACTGAATCTCCCAAGAAGGCAAGCGGTCTAAGGTCTTTTAACTCTCTCTCTCTTCTGACATCTAAGCTAAAATCATTGAAATAGGGAGGATGTTGGATGTAGGTGCTCATTTCATCCCAAGGGTAAGTTGCGCCTTTAATAGGATCAATTTCCTTCC
>JAJFML010000118.1 GCA_021772195.1 Chlamydiota bacterium
GATAACAGGCTTATCGCATCCAAGAGTTCATATCGACGATGCGGTTTGGCACCTCGATGTCGACTCATCGCATCCTGGGGCTGTAGAAGGTCCCAAGGGTTTGGCTGTTCGCCAATTAAAGCGGTACGCGAGTTGGGTTCAGAACGTCGTGAGACAGTTCGGTCCCTATCTGTTGCGGGCGCAGGATACTTGAGAAGAGCTGCTTCTAGTACGAGAGGACCGAAGTGGACGAACCAATGGTGTTTCGGTTGTTCTGCCAAGAGCATTGCCGAGTAGCTACGTTCGGAAAGGATAAGCGTTGAAAGCATCTAAACGCCAAGCCTCCTTCAAGATTAGGTATCCCCATGAGACCCCCAGAAGATCACTGGGTTGATAGGCTGGGTGTGTAAGCACAGTAATGTGTTCAGCTAACCAGTACTAATAGGTCCATTGGCTTAATCACTTTTTTCATCCTGAGTAAGCAATTACTCGTGATGGAAAGTAGCTAAAGAAGTGCCAACTTAAATATATGATTGTATACTCTATGAATTTTTAAGACTTTTTATTCTGTTGATATTAGAGGAGGAGAACCACCTGATCCCATCCCGAACTCAGAAGTTAAGCCCTCCATCGCCGATGGTACTATACACAAGAGTATGGAAGAGTAGGACATTGCCAGAATTTTTTTTTCGCGGAAGTAGACATTTGTTTACTTCCGCTTTTTTTTGCCCAAATATTTCATATTCCCTTGTAAGAAATGACTTATTCAGTCCTTCCTTAAGGAGATCCTGAACAACTCATACATTGCATCTCTCCATAAAAATGATCTCAAATTGATTTTTTGATCTACCTAACCGTCAAGGTTTAAGATGATCTCTAAAATCAATTTTAGCTTCATTTTTAAAGAAGATTTGAAATATAGCAGTTAATCAGAGTTTCTTTAAGGGCAGTTTATCACCCCACCCACACTTCTTACCAAAAATCTATTCAGACGCATAAAATGACATTGTAAAGAAAATTTTGAACCAAACTTATACTTTTGATTCAGCTTTTGTTTCAATTAGAACACAGTAGAGAATTCCTGCGATTATAAGTGTCAGCCCGCTGGTAATAAGTGGAAGTGAGAGGCCTTTTGCACCCATAAATCCTGAAATTAGTGGACCTATAAAAAAACAGAAGGAGGTAATGGATTGTTGAACTCCAAAAATCATTCCTTGGTTGCTTTTGCCTACAATTTTAGATAGTTCTTTTACAATATGTATCCAAGTAAATGCAGATCCAATCCCTGCAAATAGAAATGTTATAAAAAATAGGTATGAAGAAGGGTAAAAAGCTGATCCTCCTATAAATATTCCACCTATTGTCAAACTTGATACAACAACTATTTTCAAGTTCTCTTTCTTAGAGAAGTATTTCATATAAATATAAGATCCGAAAATAAAAAATATTGCAATCGACGTAGAATAAAACCCTAGAGATAGTTGAGATAGTCCATATCTCTCTACCAAAACGGAAGGGTAAAATTGAAGGAATAACAATCTACCTAATACATAGAAAAAGAAGATAATTAAGAGATAGCTTAGAATGTTGTGATTCCAGCAAAGCTTTAATCCTCTCAGTTTCTCTTTCAGACTATATGAGGCATTCAATTTTTGCGATTTTTTTTCACTAAAATTCATGTGCACAGCAAGGGCATTTAAAGCGAATAAAAATCCGACAAGTCCAAGTGGGAAAACAAAATTAAACCAAGGAAAAAACTTAGGTATAGCTAATAGTCCGCCAATTGGAGGTCCTAGTAGCCATGATACTCCTCCAATTATACCAATTCTTGCTATATTTTCCGCCCTAGTCTCATCTGTGCTTATATCTGAGATTGTAGCTTCAGCTATAGGGAGGTTTGCTGAGCTGCAACCTGCAATAAATCGTGAAATGAGAAGAAGAGTAATGGAGTAATTAAAAATTGCATATACAGAAACAGCATTGGCAAGAGCAGATATCCATAGAGTTATCAGAAAAACTTTTTTTCTTCCTATTTGATCGGAAATGGTCCCTAGAAGAGGTGATAAAATAGTCTGACCAAACCCATAGACTGATAAAAGAAGACCGATCAGAATAAGCCTTTGGGCTGTCGATGTATCAGGCGATAATATTGGAAAATCAGGATGCAATAGCATAGGAGGAAAGATTGTTAAAACAATCCCGTATCCAAGTCCATCGTTAAAAATAGTAAAAAATAATGGAAAGAAATATTTGTTATTCTTCATATTTTCAATAAAGCATTAATAGATATTATTTTAAAGTTTTAAGAAGTAGCGTATTCAAGTAACCTCTTTATTTTTTGGGTTTTTAACGACTGAAAAGTAGTAGAAAAGACCTGATGAAATGATGAACAGTCCACTAGTAATAAGTGGAAGCGTGATCGATTTTGCACTCAAAAATCCAGCTATAAAGGGACTTAAAAAGAGGCAAAAGGAGGAGAGAGATTGCTCCACTCCAAAAATCATCCCTTGCTTTCTTGCCCCTGCAACAGAGGATAGTTCTGTCATAATCTGAATCCAAAATATCGCAGAGCCAATTCCAGCAAAAATAAATGAGAGTATAAAGTAGTGTGAGTTGGAATAAAAAGCGCACGCAATTACAAATGAGCCAGCAATGAGTGCTGTTGGCAAAACTATTTTTTTCCCACGCTCACCTTTTGCTAAAATCTTCATATAAAGAAAAGAGCCAAACATGAAAGATAGGGCAAGAATTCCTGAATAGAATCCTATATGTATCTGACTAGATTCAAATTTTTCAACCAGAACAGGTGGATAGAACTGAATAAAGAAAAGCCTTCCTGTAACGTAGATAAAGAAGGCAAGTAGTGGATATCTTAGCTCTTTTTTATGCCAACAAACACTAAGATTTGTAATTTCGTGTTTTATTCCATGACTCCTGCTCTCAGCATATTTATTGGTCTCACGAAAGCTTTTCATGACTAAAAATGCATTCAACACAAAAAGCACACAGACAAAGGTCATCGGAAAAATAAAATTAAACCAGGGAAATAACTTTGGCAGAGCTAGAAGGCCACCAATTGCTGGACCTATTATCCAGGATGTTCCGCTGACAATACCAATAGTGGCTAAATTTTTCCCTCTGGTCTTAAGCGAACTCATATCTCCAATTGCGGCCTGTGCTATCGGAAGATTGGCTGAAAATAATCCGGCTAAAAATCTGGAAGCAATCAATAGCATTAATGAGAATTGGTAGATGGCAAATGCTGTAAGAGCGTTTGCAAAAGCAGACAGCCATAAGGTTGTTATTAGTACTTTTCTTCTTCCTATTCGATCGGAAATAGTTCCTAAAAGAGGAGCAGAAATGAATTGTGCAAACCCAAAAATTGAGAAAAGCATGCCAATTAAGATTAATCGATGAGAAGTAGATACTTCTGAGATTAGCATAGGAAAACTAGTGTTTAAGAGCATGGGAGCAAAAATTGTTAGGACAATGCCCCAGCCAATCCCATCATTGAATACAACAAAATAAAGTGAAAAAAAGAGCTTCTTGATATTCATAAAGCTCAATTAAGCAGGTCTAGATTTTTTTTTAAAGAATTAAATCCCTTAGAAACGGACTTGGCCGGAGACGTTGACATCTCTTTGATCAAAGTGTCTTGACTCGATATTAAGACTTACTTTATTTGCTGCAAGCAGGGTAAGGCCCCAGTACAAGCCCCATTGTGTGCGGTTTTTTGCGCTTCTTGCATCAAATTCATGATCGATCTCAAGAGCTGGAATATCGAGACCGCCAATTTTGGGGTCAGGAATGAGCTTTGCATCCAAATAGGTAGCTCCCGCATAGGGGATTAAGTTTCCAAAGTGATAGGCAGCTCCCAGAGCTGCTTGAATCTCACGATAGGTTAGGTGAAATCTTGTAGTTACAAACGCAGGAATTCCATCTTCTAAAACGTAGAAATCGGGTTTTTGAACCGTAGAAAAATATTTTGCATCGCCGCCAAAAATAAAATCCCCAATCCTAAAAATCATTGCCTTTGCTCCAATTGCCCAAGAGAATTTACGAGGGACAAAGCCTAATTGATCGTCA
>JAJFML010000119.1 GCA_021772195.1 Chlamydiota bacterium
TCTCTATGAAAAAAGGCTCATCAACAGTTTTTACCCTAAAACAAAGAAGTTTGAAAAAGCTTTTAGGAGCATGGGATCTTTTTGCGATTGGATATGGAGATATCGGTTCTTCGATCTATTATGCATTAGGTGTAGTTGCCGTCTTTTCATTAGGCATGACGCCTGTTTCCATTATGCTCGCAGGAATTGTCTTCATTTGTACAGCTCTTACCTACGCAGAACTTTCAGCTGCATTTCCAGAATCTGGAGGAACCGCCACATTTAGCAGAAGAGCTTTTAATGATTTTATCTCTTTTGTAGCAGGATGGGGCCTTTTACTCGATTACATTGTAACGATAGCTATTTCAGCCTTTGCAATCCCTCCTTACCTCTCCTATCTATTTGAATATTTTGGCATTTTTACTTTGGATCATAAGGTGATTCAAATCACAGCGTCTGTAGGATTGATTATTGTTTTATTTGCGATGAATTTTATAGGCACGAGAAAATCAACCCGTTTTAGTATTATTTTAGCTGTTTTTACCATAATAACTCAGTTTCTCATTATACTTTTAGCTGGATATTTCCTTTTAAACATTAAGGAAGTCTTTGCAAATATGAGAATTCAAGGTTCACCTGATTGGACAGGATTTATGAAGGGGACTGCGATGGCGATGGTAGCCTACACAGGTATCGAATCAATCGCTCAACTAAGTGGTGAGACAAAGGACCCTGGAAAAAATGTACCTAGAGCTATCTTAAAGACAATTTTTACTCTTATAATTCTTTACATTGGAATATCCTTTGTGGCTCTCTCGAGCGTAAGCGCACAAGAGCTTGGAACAAAATATATCGATAACCCTGTCCTAGCAATTACACAGGCACTTCCTTACGGATCTAAGATATTTACACCTTGGGTTGGGGTAATAGCTGCTATGATTTTATTTATCGCAGCAAATGCAGGTCTTATTGGAGCCTCAAGGCTCAGCTATTCCATGGGAAAATTTTATCAAATCCCTAGAGTTTTTTATCAACTGCATTCTCGTTTTCGCACGCCCTATATTGCGCTTGGATTTTTTGCGTTGCTTGCAATCTCAGTGATTTTGATTAGCGGGGGAAAAATGATGATTCTTGCAGATTTGTATAATTTTGGCGCAATGCTTGCATTTTTCTCATCAAATCTTGCTTTAATATATCTTCGGATAAAAAAACCTGATATCAAAAGGCCCTTTAGAGCTCCATTGAACATACCATTTGGTAAAAATGTAAAGATACCTCTCACAGCTATAGTAGGCGCTCTTGCAACATTATCTGTATGGATTTTAGTTGTTATCACAAAACCCATGGGCAGATGGGTAGGTCTATCTTGGCTTATTTTTGGCGTGATCATGTACTTATTTTACAGAAAAAAAGAGGATATAAAATCTTTTGGAAAGCTAAAAATTGAAACGGTTTCAATTCCAACTTTTAAGAAGATATCCTACCGAAAAATTCTTGTCCCTACAAGAGGCGGTAAGGATACAAAAACAGTGCAAATTGCGTGTCAACTTGCAAAAGATTATAAAGCAGACATTTTGGCTGTAAATGTTTTAGAAGTACCTTTTTCAGTTCCATTTGATATAGACTTTCCCAAAAAATCAAAAGCATCTGAAGGAGCCCTTAAAAGAGCTGAGGCAATATCTAGAGAGTACGGCGTTCATATGAAATGTCTTTTAGTTCGTTCCAGAAGTATCTCAGAAGCGATTGAAAAAATCGTAAAGGAAGAGGGTTGCGATCTAATTATTATCGGGGCTAGTAAAGGTCAGAGCTTTGCGATCTCAAGTGAAATCGAGTCGATGGTGAAAAAATCTACAGCAAATATCTGGATTTGCACCTAATTTTCTAAATATTAGTTGCATAGTGAACCTAGAGATGTAGAAAACTCTTGAATTGCAATATCTATCTTTGTTTAAAAACAAGTAGGTATTTTGTTTTGAGAATTTCTATGACAAGTGACCATGAACGTCTGATAATACATGTTATGTTAAATTCAATTTTAAATTTACAGAATGGAGTTGTAAAATATTTCCTTACCTTTTAATCTTTTGTGCCAAACTTTAAAGGAGGTTCAATATGAGCACAGTTTCCCCCGCACGTTCTAATGGCTGCTCAAGCTATATATCAACAAAAGCACACTCCACCTACATCGTTCTAAGAGAGACAGGTTCATATATCCTACAAAAGGTCAGCAACATCTATCGCTGGGTTATAACCAAGATATGTCCTTGTTTTGTGTCAGCGCCCAGCAGAGAGATCTCCCAACCTCGAAGAGTAGATCTATCTCCTCCTCAAAGGAGACGCTCTTCATCAGATAGCTCTTCGGACACTGAATTTGATCCAGATAATCTGTCTAACTCTGAGTTAGATGCTATGGCTGGAGCTCTTGCTGAACAGCCTAGCCTTGCAGCTTCTTTTGTTGATGTAGTTTCAAATGTATTCTCAAGAATGACTGGCTCTTTTGTAATGGTGGGTGATGTAAATCCCTTGGAAGATGATGACTAAGAGATAATGGGGTTTTGGAGGTGTTTTTTTAGCTCCTTAAAGCATGGGAAAGCATTTCCTAACTCCTCATAGATCGGGTTTGCATACTTACTGACAAAGACTTCTTGATCACGCAGCATACTGCGGATAAAATCTTCATCTGACATGTCATCTGCAATCCCTTTTTGAACTTCAAGTTCCCTTTGAAGATACTGTTCTTTATGTAGCGACCTAATCCATTTTTCCGTTATTGTCCTTTCGCGAACGAGAAGACCTAAATCTGCACACTTAATCGCAATCACACCAGAGCGAAGCGGCTCTTCATATTCACCATCTTGGATCTTTTTAAGATATTCGGAATGTAAGCTCATATCTGTGGCTAAAATATACTGCTTTATTAAAGATTCCATTCTATCTCGGTCAAGTGTGTCTAAAAGGCCATAGGTAGGATCATCTAGAAGAGTTATAGCCACTTCAGCATGGTACTTTTCAAGAGTAGATACACTTCCAAACCTCTCATAAATTTCTGAAAGGCGCTTTTTGTGATAGGAGGCATTTTTTCCAGGATGTGCGACATCATGACAGAGCGCAGCTAGCATGAGAGCAAATCTCTCGTCTTGTTCGAATATGTTTAAAAAAGCGCCGTCATTATCCATCTTATAGATGAATTGTAAAACCTCAGTTCCATGATGAAAATTATGATA
>JAJFML010000120.1 GCA_021772195.1 Chlamydiota bacterium
CTATCCCATTATCCAACCCAGATTTTTTCTGAAAAAAGATTTTTTACTCCCATCTATGAGCAATTTCTGTATCATTTTCTATCTGTGGTCTTTTTTCTTTCTAATCCCCCTCTACGCTCAAACAATGATGAAGGCGAGCCCTTTTCAAACGGGACTTCTTATGCTTTTTGTAACCTTGCCTCTTGCTATTGGCTCCCCTTATGTCGGAAAGTGGTATGAAAAAACAGGAGCAAGAGTGCCGATGATTCTCGGGTTTCTATTTCTGTTTCTATCCGTAACTGCCCTTCATTTTTTACACAAAACAGGAGATCTCCTTTTGATGATAGCAGCTATGCTATGTTGTGGTTTTGGCTGGGTTTTAATTTGGGGGCCTTCTGCAACAAGCGCCATTTCTTCGCTCCCTAAAAAGTTTTCAGCAATTGCATCAGGTGCTTTTACAACCTTCCAAGAAGTGGGAGGAACACTCGGACTTGCCATCGTGGGAACCACTTTTAGATCACATCCCTTCCCCTCTACTTTAGGGTTCCAAAATAGCTTGAGCGTTCTCTTAGCGATCTCAGCGCTCGGCATACTGACATCGCTCTATATCAAAAAACCTAGTCTTTCTAAGTTAGAAGCTAGCGAATAGCTCTAAAACTAGTTTTTTCTTATCAGAGTTAAGCAAATTTTTACGAAGTTCAACATTTTTGAGGGCAAATGTCAGCCTGGATAAGATTTGGAGATATTCGGTCTGTCTATTTTCTGGCCCGCCAATCATAAAGATGAGCTTTACTGGCGCTTTATCTAAAGCATTCCACTCCAAGCCTTTTTCCTTTTGAATACCAACAGCTATAAAGAAGCTATCAAATTCATCCATCTTTGCATGGGGAATAGCAACTCCCATGCCAATACCAGTAGATACGATCTTTTCTCGGTCTAAAATCGCTTTAAAAAAGCTTTCTCTATCAGCAATCTTTCCGGTAGATGCTAGAGCTTCAACAAGTGCATCCAATGCTTCATCTCGAGAATTTACATTTAAAAAACAAATGGATGATTCATCCAAATAGTTAGATACCTTCACAATATTCCCTTTAAGAGGATTAATGGACCCCTGTGTGGCCAAAGCCTCTCTCTCCGCGCGAAGATGTTGTAAGCTCTTCTCTAAATTCAAACTCTGCTTGCACTACTGGAGCTACAACCAACTGAGCCAGGCGCATACCACGCGATACACGAAAAGCCTCTTTTCCATGATTAATCATAATCAACTTTATCTCTCCACGATAATCGGAATCGATCGTTCCAGGCGAGTTAAGTACAGTCATCTGATTTTTAAATGCGAGACCAGACCTAGGTCTCACTTGAATTTCAAATCCTCTAGGAATTTCTACTTTTAAGCCCGTAGGAATAGCTTTTGTCTCACCAGGCTGAATAAGAAGATCCTCTTCAATACAAGCTCTAACGTCTGCTCCTGCGGCATCCTCAGTAGCATACGAAGGAATAAACTCTTTGTCCCCCGAAAGGTAGACACGTACTTTTTTCATTTTCTTGCCTTTTTCACTTTTTCATTATCTTTTATCAGATCTTTTAAAGGCTCTGTTAGTTTTTGAGCAAGCTCTGATTTTGATTTAGGTGTGAAAAATTTAATAAAAAAGGAAAGTCTAGCTTTAAGCTCGGATCTCTTGACGATTGCATCGAGCATCCCCTTCTCTAAAAGAAATGCCGATTTTTGTGCGCCAGGAGGAAGCGTCTGACCAATTGTCTGCTCAACTACCCTAGGTCCTGCAAATGCAATCAAAGCATCAGGCTCTGCAATAATAATATCACCTAGAGATGCAAAAGAGGCTGTAACACCACCCGTTGTGGGGTTAGTAAGAATAGAAATATAGGGAAGTCCATTTTCTGCGAGCTTAGCAAGTGCACAGGAAGTTTTTGCCATTTGCATAAGTGAGAGCGTTGACTCCTGCATGCGAGCGCCACCCGATGAGGAGACAATAATGAGAGGAAGCCTCTCTTGAATTGCATGTTCGATAATCAGTGTGATTTTCTCACCTACTACTGATCCCATCGATCCGCCCATGTAGCTAAAATCGAGAATAGCCATAGCTACATCAGACCCATTAATTTTGCAGGTGCCTACGCAAATTGCCTCATCTCTGCCCGTCTTCTCATTAGCTCTTTTGATGCGGTCGGTATATTTTTCCGAGTCGACAAAATTTAAAGCGTCTACCGACTTCAAATTAGTAAACATTTCTTGAAAAGAGCCAGCGTCCTCTAAAAGATCAATTCTTTTTTTGAGCGGGAGCCTGTAGTGGTAATCGCACTTAATGCAGCAATTAAGGTTTTCTTGCAATTGGTTTGCGTGAATAAGCTCTGAGCAGCCTGTACATTTGATCCAACCACTAAAACCATCTTTTTTAGTGGATTGAACCTTTATTTTTGGCTTGCCTTTGGAAAAAAGTCCCATAAAAAATTATTTACTTTTCGTTGTTTCTTAATTGAGACCATTTTAACCTATTTGTATTCCTCTGTCTAGTTAGGAAATCGCTTTTTCAAACCTTTCTTCGATATTTTTCCAGTTAAAAATGCGCCAGATAGCTTTTAAATAATCAGGACGGGCATTTTTATATTGAAGATAGTAAGCATGTTCCCACACATCGACACCAAGAATAGGGATAAGACCTTGAGTGCTAAGAGGATCTTGATTTGAGCACACAGCGATCTGAAGCCTTTTCATTGATTTATTATATCCGAGCCAGCCCCAACCAGATCCTTGGATAGCAGCAGCCTTAGCGTTAAACTTTTCTTGAAAAGCCTCAAAAGAGCCGAATTCCTTATCGATTGCAGTGCTTAGCGCCCCGCTAGGCTTCCCCACAGCTTCTTTCTCGGGACAGAGAATAGTCCAAAAAATGCTATGGTTAATGTGGCCGCCGCCATTAAACTTAATGGCAGACTGAAGCTCGACCATTTGATCCACTTCTTTTCTCGTCTCCGCTTCATGATACTTTTCAAGCGCTTCGTTTAACTTCGTGACATAAGCATTGTGATGTTTTGAGTAGTGCAGCTCCATGATTTCAGCAGAAATCACCGGCTCCAACGCATTAAAGTCGTAAGGCAATTCTGGGAGGCTATAAGTGGTCTTTTCTTGCATGATGTTACTCCTATTTTTTAATAATTCATCTTACCGCATCGAAAAGTATTGTACAACTTTCGAAATTCAATTGCATTTTTTGTTTATAAGACAGTAAAATAAAACGATTTAAAAATTTACAACAATAAAATTCAATGAAACATTTTAGCAATCATCTTTTAATTTTAACTCTATTTTTCTCATCTCTTTTTTGCTCTGTTGAGCATAAAGAAGCCTTCATTGATAACTACTTAAAAAATATCAGTTCTAATATGAGTGAAAAAACTCATCTCCTGCAATATATCAAAGAAAATCCCAAAGGAACCTTTATCGATATTGGAACCGGAGGCGACGCAATTGGTTTTATTGCATCCAACCTACCTTCTAACATTCGCCCAACGCTTATTGCTGCAGATATCGACCCTCTTGTACTCTCCTCCATTCAAAAAAGAAGACCTGAAATAGAAAAGCACCTCTTCAGCAAGACTGGCCCTAAGGTTGAACTCGTTACAATGTCAGCCGTCCAGATGAATAAAATAAAAGATAGTACAATATCCGGAATCAGCGCCTCTGCACTTGCTCATGAAATTTTTTCCTATGTCCCCATTCAACAGCCCATTGATCGTTTCGTCTCCGAAGTCTGCAGAGTCCTCGAAAAAGATGGCGTAATGGTTTATAGAGATCCTAAGTGGGTTGATGATCCAAAGACAATCAGTACACTTATTTTGAAGAGAGATATCGCAAAGTATTATACAACTCTCTTTTTGACGCGTTTTTTAGATCGAGAATTTAGCAAAATCAAAGATTATCAAGGCAAATGTTCAAAACCAACCATCCATAATCCAAACCATATCTATATTTATCTTCATTTAAAAAATAGAGATAAACCGGAAAAACTCTCTTTCGATCAATTTGTAAAAATGTCGACTACCTCCATTGATTTTGAGAAAGATCTCTTAATTGAGGCCCCTAAAGGTTTTCTGGCAGAAATTCAGCGCCATTATTTAATGTATCTGCGCGATTATTTTTCAGTGGGCTTTTTTAGTGATGATCTATTGAGCTCTGATGTCGAAATTGATGGCCTTACACCTGACTTAAAAGAGATCTCATATGAGCTTTTTCCAAAAAATGAAAAGCGAATCCAAAAGGAGGATTTAGCCTGCCTGCAAAAGGAAAAAACCCTTCTCAAAAGCTATTTTGAAAAAGGCGTTATCATCGATTTAAAAAAGCATAAAGAAATTGGTCCCATCGCCTCAAAACACCTTGCAAATGGCATGGATCGCAATCTCATGTATACCATCGATTCATCCACACTTGTCATTGATCCTAAACTCTTAACTCTCTTTTTTCAGGACAAAAACTCAGGCATCTTTAAACATCTTTCTGAAGACAACATCATCCCCTTCAATATCTTAGAACATTTAAGATTAGAGGGAGAAGAGCACTACTTCTACAAAACAAAAGATCAGCTTATTACCTATATCGGCAGATATTCGAAATTCTGTTTAGAAGATACACATAAACAGGGACATATTTTAGCGCCTATTTGTGCAAAGTCGATTCATGAGGCCCCAAGAGATTTCTATAAAGCCACGCTAAAAAGAGATATGCCCATTCTTGATCGTTTGGGTAGAGAGCAAGAAGCTGTGACAGAAAAAAACATCATCCATTTTCAACTCCAACCGATTGAAACGGCGCTTCAAACCTATAAAGAGTTAATAGAGACAAACAAATACCCCAGACTAAAAAAATGGATAGATAGCTTTGACAAATTCCATTCTTGATCTTGTAAATGATGACGACATAGT
>JAJFML010000013.1 GCA_021772195.1 Chlamydiota bacterium
ATTCCTGCATCTTTTCTCAAAAGAGGCATTATTCAGATTATCCTTAAGGAGATGCTGAATAACTGCTATATTTCAGATCTTCTTTAAAAATTAGACTAAAATTGATTTTAGAGATCGAATTAAACCTTTGACGGTTAGTGCGATCGAAAAATCAATTTGAGACAATTTTTATGGAGAGATGAAATTTATGAGTTGTTCAGTGCCTCCTTAAGGAAATACATGACTTATTCAGTATTTCCTCGAGAGTCCTAGCGTGAGAAGATTAAGAATAAATAAAGGCTTTAGAGGTGATGTATTGACTAAATCTTTTGTAAATCATTTACATATAGTGATTTAAGTTTAAGGAATCATTTGTAATTAATTAAAATATTTGTTATAATATATATAAGGACTGAATTATCAGGGGGTAATAAATGACAATAGATCTCAACGTAACTGATCATAAAATGTATAGAGATATAATTAAACAAACTAAGGAATCTATACCTATTGAGATTAAAGAACTTATAGAAAGAAGGGAAGCCTGTGAATTGAAAATAGCAAGTATAATTGAAAGGATATCTGGTGAATCAAATGTTAGCGTTCCAACCAATGATCCAGAATTATTGAACTGTCTGAAGGAAAAAGCATCATATGATTGTGAAATACGCGAACTCGAGAGTCAACAGATGGCTTTAGATCAACTCAAGTAGAAAAAAAAGCCCTCCTATTGGAGGGCTTTTTCATGTCTATGCTTGAACTATTTTCTCGAGAAGGACTTTGTGGCTCAGTTTAATTTTGCCACGATCGTCGACATCAAGAACTTTGACATCAAGTCTATCGCCTTCTTTGAAGTGATCGTTTAAGTTTTGGATGCGTGAGTGTGAGCACTCTGAAATATGGCAGAGACCTTCTTTTCCAGGGAAGATTTCTACAAAGAGTCCAAATTGGACAATCGATACAATCTTGCCATGGTAGATTTTGCCAATTTCCGCTTCTGCTGTTAGATTAAAGACGATCTCTTTTGCTCTATTCATCGACTCAGGGTTGGAAGAGGCGATTGAGACAGTACCACTATCATCAATATTCATCTCAACACCAGTCTCTTCGATAATCGCACGGATTTGCTTTCCGCCTGGTCCGATCACGATACCGATCTTGCTTGGTGGAATCTGCATGGTTTCAATGCGAGGAGCAAAGTTAGAGATATCCTTATTAGACTGAGGCATAACCTCGAGCATTTTCTCTAAGATATGGATACGTCCTTCTTTAGCTTGCTTTAGAGCAGCTTCCATAATCTCATGGGTAATGCCTTCTACTTTTATATCCATTTGAAAAGCTGTGATGCCATCTGCGTCACCTGCAATTTTGAAGTCCATATCTCCTAGAGCATCTTCAGCACCTAGAATATCCGATAGGATAACGTGTTTCTTGCCTTCTAAGATTAGTCCCATTGCAATACCTGAAACAGGTCTCTTGATTGGGACACCAGCGTCCATGAGAGCAAGACAGCCGCCGCAAACAGATGCCATGGAAGAAGATCCATTACACTCTGTGATATTGGATTCAACTCTCATGACATAAGGGAAACTCTCTTTTGAAGGAAGCGTTGGCTTGATCGATCTTTCAGCCAATTTTCCATGACCTACTTCACGTCTTCCTGGAGGGCCCATTCGACCAACTTCACCAACTGAATAAGGTGGGAAGAAGTATTGCAAGTAGAAGTTGTCTATGCCTTCTCCGTGAAGGTCTTCAAATTTCTGGCCCATTCCGTCGCCACCGAGTGTGCAAACAGCAATCGCTTGGGTCTCACCCCTTGTGAAGACAGCGCTACCATGTGTTCTTGGTAAAAAGCCGTTCTCAACATCGATAGAGCGGATCTGATCTAGCTCTCTTCCATCTATTCTCTTGTTCGTTGTTAGTACCATTTTTCGCATGATGTCGGAAGAGACTTTTTTGAAGGCAATTTTGACATCTGTCTTTTTGAACCTAGGTTCTAATTCGGGAGAAAGAGCCTCATATACAGTCTCTTTGATCTCTGTCATTAAAGTTTCACGGTCTTGTTTTTTTGAGACTTTAAATGCTTTTTCAAGAGGCTCTTTTGCAATTTGAATAACTTCTTTTTTAAGCTCTTCAGGAATTAGTATGAGTTTGTCTACGAGCTTTGGTTTGCCGATCTTCTCTTGCCACTGTTGAATCGCAGCACAGATTTTTTTGATCGCTTCATGGCCAGTCTCAAGAGCTTCTAATACTTGCTCTTCAGTTAGGAAGTCGCAGAATCCTTCAATCATTAGAATTGCGTCTTCTGTTCCCGCCATGATAAGGTCAAGTTCAGATTTTTCCATCTCATCATTGCTTGGATTGAGAGTAAATTTGCCATCAATGAGAGCAACGCGTACGCCTGCTACCGGTTTGATAAGTGGAACTTCAGAAATGGCTAGAGCTGCAGACGCAGCACAAATGGCTAGAACGTCTGGTTTAGCTTTTTTATCATAAGAGTAGACATAGGCAAGTAGCTGCGTTTCATGGTAGTATCCTTCTTGAATGAAGGGTCTAATAGGTCTATCAATCAGTCTGCTGACTAAGATTTCTCTTTGAGTTGGCCTTCCTTCTCTTTTAATCCAACCGGCTAGTGTTTTGCCAACAGATGAGAACTTTTCTTGATAGTCGACTCTTAAAGGAAGGAAGTCAAGACCTTCAGATGGTTCTGGTGCTGCACAAGCAGTAGCTAGTATGGACGTCTCGCCGCAATGAAGGAAAACGGATCCGCCTGCTTGTCTTGCGATTTTTCCGGTTTCGAAAATGAGCGTCTTACCGCCTACTTCAACTTCTATCTTTTCTCGTTTCATGTATACTCCAAATTTTAATTTGAGATAAAAGAAAGGATAGAAATCAGAAATGTGCTTTCAGTTTTCAAAAAGCATATTTCTGTTCTCTATCCAGTCATTTTTTTACTTTATATTGAAGAGTTGCTGGGCGTGAACCCAGCTCTCAATTATTTTCTTAATTTCAGACGTGTAATTAAATTTTGATATCTTTTTGTATCTGTAGAATTCAAATAATCTAATAACTTTCTACGCTGACCTACGAGCTTTAAAAGCGCTAGCCTAGAGCTATGGTCCTTAGGAGAGAGTTTAAGGTGTTCTGTGAGCTCAGTAATTCTCTCTGTGAGAATAGCGATCTGAACGTCGGCGGAGCCTGTATCTTTCTCGTGTAACTGAAATTTTTTAGTGATTTCTTCTTTAGTACCTTTATCTAGAGACATTCTAAATTTTTCTCCCTATTGAGGATTAGAATTTTGTGATTTGTTACCGAATATTGTAACCCAAATTTGTTTATAGAGCAAGAGGGTATGCCTAAATTGATTTAAGAATTAAGAATATAACATGGAAGCTCTATGGCTTTTTTTATTTAAGAGGGGAGGTGTTTTCATAAACGCGGCGTCTTGAAGGGGGCTAAAAATCAATTCTTGAATCACTATTGCTACAAGTTTTAATGTTTTTTTTAAAGGGATGTGCTATGGTTTTTCCTATGGAAAACCGCGATGAATATTATATGCGCTGTGCGCTAATGCAGGCAAGAAAAGCTGCAGAAAATGAGGAAGTACCTGTTGGAGCTATCCTTGTCTATCAAGATCAAATTATAGCAAGGGCTCACAATCAAGTAGAGCTGCTCAAGGATGCGACAGCGCATGCTGAGATGTTATGTCTTACTATGGGCTCCGAGTATTTGGGTAATTGGCGCTTAAATGACGTGACCTTATATATAACGCTGGAGCCTTGCATTATGTGTGCCGGTGCGATCATGCAAACCCGCGTTAAACGTGTTGTTTGGGGGGCGAAAGATATTAGGCTCGGTGCAAACGGAAGTTTTGTCGATCTTTTTAAGGAAAAGCATCCAATGCATCAAGTGGAAATTGTCGGAGGAGTCCTTGAAGATGAGTCCGCTTTTTTATTGCGTGAGTTTTTTCAAAATCAGAGGAAAAAAGATGGACAGTGCACTAAAAAACCTTCTTGATGAATTGATTGAGAATCAGAAGAAAAAACTTCTTCAAACGGGGCGGACTTTTGTGCCAAACTTAACTCCAGAAGACATGCTTCAGCCAAACGATTTTGATGAGCTCGAATTCAATCCTACATTTCGCTATCAAGAGGGAATATTAGATGGTCTTCAGGTTGCTAAAGCAGCAATCTTAGCAGAAATTTCTCAGTGACCGCGTTTTCGTTTTGAAATCTCATCCATACGTTTTTTTTCTTTTGTGCTTAAGCTGTCTTTTCCATGAAGGGATATCTTTGTAAGCATCTTGTCCATAAAGTTGTCATCGTCTGAGACGGGTTTTCCTGTTTTAAAATTGTAAACTTTTGAGTTTTTTTCTCTTTTTTTTCTAGGTGTTCTCAGTCTGATAATAAAATCCTCAAAGCCTCTCATGAATCTGAGAGGGGAGTGATGCCTCCAGAAGAAAAGTGCATATAGATACCCATATAGTCCTGCAATGAGGTAGGCGGTAAAATGAATGAGGTCTCCCTGGGCTAGATCGACTAAGAGATTGATCCCCCAAAGGCCAAGAATGAGCCAGACAACATTTACAGGAAGTGTAAAAAAGAGAAAGATTCTTGCGTCAGGATTTAAGATCATCCATGCCATTAAAAGGGAGAAGATAGTTGCGTGACTTCCCATAAAGGGATAGGGGAGATTGAAGATAAGCATGGGGATGGAGACAAAGACCCCAGTTGCGATGCCGCTGGAAAAAAAAAGGATTAAAAATTGTTTAATGCCTTTCGAATGAAGAAGCGATGAGCCAAAGACCCATAGAAGGTAGCAAGTGAAAGCGAGCCCAATGAGAAAAGAAAAGGTAATGCCGCTTGGTGCTGGGTGTATAAAAAAGAATGTGAAAAGTTCCCAAATAAAGCCGTGCCGGATGCCTTCAGTAGTTAAAGTTAGTGCGTGTTGTAGATAGTGAAAAGAAAATATTGGGAAAAACTTGATTGAAATGGCCCAGAGAAAGCTAAGGGCGATATATACTAAGATCAAGCCTTTTATGACTTTAGGGGTGTTTGTAGGTCCAATATCAAAGGGAGCGTTTCGCATTTCTTGCCTCAAAAAAATATTAGTCTACCAGATTGAAATAATTGTTCCAATAGGTAGGATTTTAAGAAAAGAATTGTCTTGTAATTTTTTCTGGATATGGGGTATTTTGTTTAGCATATTTCATATAGATAAAGGTTAACTAATGAAAGAAGATACTCATCCAACTTATCAGGATGTTCTTTTTGTAGATTCATCAACTGGATCAAAATTTGTCATCGGAAGTACCCTTCAGCCAAAAGAGAAGGAAACTTTTGAAGGCAAAGAATACCCTGTTTGCTACATAGCTGTTTCTTCAGCATCTCATCCCTTTTTCACAGGAAGCACGCAGTTTATCGACTCGGAAGGCCGTGTTGATAAATTCACTAAGCGCTACCAAAGAAAAAGACAGGAAGAAGGTGAGCAGCAAAAAAAGCAGGAAGAGACTGCAGAAAAGTTAAGCGCTGATAAGACTAAGAAGAAAAAGAAGTAATGAAAGAGAAGATCCAGCGGCTTTTGAAGCGGCTCACGCAGGTGGAAGAGTTGCTGGCTCAATCTGAAACCCTTTCTGACAAAGAAACTTATCGAAAGCTCACTCAAGAATATTCGTACCTAACTGAGATTAGAGATGTCTGGAAAATCTACGATAAGGCAGACTCTCAACTCGAAGATGATAAACGTATTCTTGTTGAAGAGACCGATGAAGAGCTCATCTCAATTGTAAAAGAGGAGATCTCTTCTCTTGAAAAGACAGTTGCTGTACAGCAAAAAATCTTAGAAAATCTCCTTGTTCCTCCTGATCCCAACGATAGCTTAAATACAATTGTAGAAATTAGAGCTGGCACTGGCGGTGATGAAGCTGCTATTTTTGTCGGCGACGTTGTTCGTATGTATAAAAACTATGCAGGTTCAAAAGGCTGGAATGTAGAAGTTTTAAGTTCCACCCCATCGGACATGGGCGGTTTTAAAGAGTATGTGATGGTCCTTTCAGGGAAAAATGTTCACCGTCAAATGCAATATGAGGCGGGAACGCATCGCGTTCAAAGAGTTCCTGAGACTGAGACTCAAGGAAGAGTTCATACATCAGCTATTACGGTGGCCATTCTAGTTGAGCCTCCCGAAGAGGAGAAGGTCAAAATCAATGAAGCCGACCTTCGTATCGACACTTACCGGGCATCTGGTGCGGGTGGTCAGCACGTTAATGTGACTGATTCAGCTGTTCGTATCACGCACATCCCAACAGGTACAGTTGTCGCTTGTCAAGATGAGAGATCTCAGCTCAAAAATAAAGATAAAGCGATGCGTATTTTATCTGCAAAGATTGCAGAGGCGCAAAAAATGCAAAAAGCAAAAGAACAGGCAGATATTCGCTTGGGACAAGTGGGTACAGGTGATCGTTCAGAGAGAATTCGCACTTATAATTTTCCGCAAATTAGACTCACAGATCACCGTATCGATCTCTCGCTCTACTAGTTAGATTATATGATTGAAGGCGATCTTGATGAGATCACGAATCCATTGGTTGCGCATTTCTATCAATTAAAGCTCTCTAAATGAAAACTATCGCTGAAATCATCGATCTCTCTTCCACTTTTCTAACGAAGAATAACCGAGCAAAGAGAGATGCAGAAGATATTATCGCACACGTCCTCTCATTTACTCGTACTGATCTCTATATGAATTTTGACAAACCTCTTTCGGAGTTTGAGTTGGAAAAAATTCGCTCTCTTCTCAAGAAGAGAAAGACGGGAGTTCCTATTGATTATGTTTTAGGAGAAAAGACATTTTTTCATGTAAAACTGAAACTTAATTCTCATACTTTGATTCCACGTCCGGAGACAGAGATTTTAGTCGATATGATCGTAGAAAAACTTAAGAATGAAGACTTAAAAGGAAAAGAGCTGTGGGATTTAGGAACAGGGTCTGGTGCAATCGGTCTTGCTCTAAAAAAAGCTCTTCCTGACCTAAAGGTGGTTCTGTCCGATCTCTCAGAGGGTGCTCTTCAAACTGCAAAAGAAAATGCGAAGAGTAACGATCTTGATGTGGAGTTTATCCAGGGTGATTTTTTGAAACCCTTTGAGGGGAGACAAGCTGATTTCGTTGTTTCTAATCCGCCTTATATTACAGAGAGTGCCTATCTAGGACTTGATCCTGAGGTGAAAAACTTTGAGCCAAAGAACGCTTTGGTTGCAGGTGAAAGGGGAATGGAGGTATATGAATATTTTGAAAAAGAGTTGCCGCACTTTTTAAAGCCAGGTTCAAAAGTATTTTTTGAGATTGGATTTGATCAAGGGGAGTCTATTCAAAATATTTTTACAAGCCCTTTTTGGACATTCAAAAAAATAGTATCTGATTGGTCTTGTCATCCTCGTTTCTTTTTCCTTGAAACAGAATGAATTTCTAAGTAATATATTTACGATTTTTAGTACTAAATGGGTCCTTTTTCCTATGTTTGATGCTTTAACAGGCAAATTACAGAATGTAGTCTCCTTTATTGGCGGCAAAAAGACTCTCACTGAGGAAAATATTTCCGACGCAGTGAGGGAAGTTCGCCTTGCCCTTTTGGAGGCAGATGTCAACTATTCTGTTGCAAGTAGCTTCGTAAAGCGTATTAAGGAAAAGGCTCTAGGAGAAGAGGTTCTCAAATCAGTCAAACCTCAGCAGCAATTCATAAAGGTTGTTCATGACGCCCTAATCGAATTGATGGGCTCAGACGAGGTTCTTCTGAATGTCGAGGGAAGACCAAGTACGATCATGCTCTGCGGCTTGCAAGGCTCTGGTAAGACGACACACGCAGCAAAACTTGCCTCTTTCATCGAAAAGAACCATGACAAGCGCGTTTTACTTGTAGCTTGTGATCTCCAAAGGCCTGCAGCGATTGAGCAGCTGAAAAAATTAGGCGGACAGATCAATGTCCCTGTCTTTTCACTAGATGGCGAAAAGAATGCGGTAAAGGTCGCAAAGAAGGCGATTAAGTACGCTAATGATGAGAAGTTTGATGTAGTGATCTTTGATACAGCAGGTAGACTTCATATCGATACCGATTTGATGAAAGAGCTTGTAGATATTAAGAAAGCTATCGACCCGCAAGAAGTTCTCTTTGTTGCCAATGCTACAACGGGCCAAGATGCGGTCAAGACAGCTCAAGAGTTTGATCAGAAGGTGGAAGTCACAGGATCGATCCTCACCATGCTAGATGGCGATGCCAGAGCAGGTGCTGCGATCTCTATTCGTGAAGTGACAGGGAAGCCTCTGAAGTTTGAAGGTATAGGCGAAAAGATTGGTGATATCCAAGTCTTCAATCCCAAATCGATGGCAGATCGTATTCTTGGAATGGGTGATGTAATTAACCTCGTTCGCAAGGCAGAGTCAGCATTTGATAAGGAAGAAGGCGAGAAGCTTGAAAAAAAACTCAAGAAGGCAAGCTTCACCTACGCAGACTATCTCA
>JAJFML010000121.1 GCA_021772195.1 Chlamydiota bacterium
ATCTGCCGGAGCCCTTTTTCACGCGCATCCTCCCTAACCACTTCCATCTTGATTTGAACAGACCTTCGAATGATTTCTTCCAGGTTCTCTTTTTGAAAGGATTCTACCATCTCAAAGAGCTCCCTCTCTTTAATCAGCCCATACTTAATCACTTCAACAAGCCCCTCGGAGAGCCCTTTTTCTGGAAGCGAATCTAAATAATTAAGGTCGATGATGATCTCTTCTGGGTGGTAGAAACTTCCAATCAGGTTTTTACCTTGAGGCGTATTGACACCGGTTTTTCCGCCAATTGCAGCATCTACCATTCCCATTAAAGTTGTTGGCACTGAAATATAAGAAATACCCCGCATGTAAGTTGAAGCAATAAAACCTACAAGATCAGTCACAACTCCGCCGCCAAGTGCAATTAGAAGCGTATCTCGTCCGCATCCCATTTTAAGTAATTCATCTTCTAGCCACTCCTTTGTCTCTCTTGTCTTTGATAGCTCACCTGCTTTAAAAGAGAGAGTGGGTATTTTGGAAAAATTTCTTCCATAAATCTCATTTACATTGGAATCGGAAATGATGACACTTGGCCTATTCGCGACTTTTTCAAAAATCTCATTTGTAAGACCTCTTCCAATCATCATAATTTGCTTCCTCTATTCATTAGAAGTGCATCTGCCAAGACGAGTGAAACCATCGCTTTTACGACAGGCGCTGCACGTAATACCACACAAGGATCATGTCTTGAGCCATCTGGCAGTTTAAAGATCGCACTCTTAAGTGTTTTGTAATCGACGCTCTTCTGTTTTTTTAAAATGCTAGATGTTGGTTTGAAGGCGACTTTTCCCAGTAGTGGCATGCCGGTTGAAATTCCGCCAAGAGTACCACCTGAATGGTTGGTCTCTGTTCTAATCCTTCCTTCCTCGAGATAAAATGTATCGTTCTCTTCGGATCCCATCTGTTCTGCCGCCTCAAATCCTGAGCCCATCTCAAAACCTCTCGTAGCAGGTATACTCATTACCGCTTTTGCTAGATTCGCCTCCAGCTTTTCATAGACAGGATCGCCAAGAGCTGTGGGCATACCTAAAACTTGAAAAGCGATAACGCCGCCAACCGAGTCTTTACATCTTTTCGCCTCCATTACCCGAGAGTGCATTTGGGGCTCTTCTTCTTCTCCCGCAATGGAATGGACCCAAGCATCCACTTCAATATTGAAATGCTCAAGCAGCTTTTTTGCTATCGCGCCAGCAGCTACCCTACAAGCGGTCTCCCTTGCAGACGATCTTCCACCTCCGCGGTAATCAAAAATGCCATATTTTTCAAGATAGGTGAAGTTAGCATGACCGGGACGAAGGAGATCTTTGATCGGTTCATACTTAGAAGAGTCTGCATCTCGATTGTAGATGATAATTGAGATCGGAGCGCCTGTCGTTTTGCCATCAAATGTTCCCGACATAATCTCTGCGATATCAGGCTCTTTTCTAGGTGATGTGAGATCGCTTTTCCCAGGAGATCTTAAAGAGAGCTCTTGATTGATATCGTCCTCGGATATCCCAAGTCCTGCAGGGCATCCATCAATAAGAGCGCCAATTGCTTTTCCGTGGGACTCGCCCCAGGTTGTAATGCGAAAGATTTTTCCGAAAGAGTTGCTTGCCATAACTGCTCATAAATTAAAACTCTTTCACTATAGAGCTTTTCAAAAGAAGATCCAAGATCCTTTTGACCCACATAGCTAGGTGGATTTTCCAAAAACCTCTTTTTAAGCACCTCTTTTTCCGTGTCCAAATAGATGAGAAATCCCTTTTCTCTCAAGATCTCTTGATTTTTCTGATCCAAAACAGTCTGCGCACCTAGAGATACGATTCCCTCTTTTAAAGGGAGAAAAACTTCCCTCTCCTTCTCAGCAAAATCCGCACTTTCTAAATAGATCTCACGAACCGATTTATTCATCTTCTCTACTAAAAGTGCATCGGTGTCAAAAAAGGGAAGCTGTAATCTCTTAGCGAGTTTTCTACCCAGCGTCGTCTTGCCAGCATTTCTAAATCCATATAGAAAAAGAATCATTGAATATCCGCGCCTAACTTTTGCATCTCTAGCTTGAAGTGAGGGTAAGTTTTCTGAATGCATTCTGTCCCCTCAATCATTGTCTCGCCAGATGCGCCCATGGCAGCTACGCTAAGCGCCATCGCTATCCTGTGATCATTGTGAGAATTTAGATGAGCACCCTTTAATTTTGAGGGATGGATAATAAGTGCGTCTTCTCTCTCTTCGATTTTCGCCCCCATTTTTTCCAGCTCTCTCTTCATAGAACTGAGGCGATCACTCTCTTTGTTCCTAGCAATAGCAGCATTGGTAAGATGAAGTTTTGATGATGCGTAACAACCAAGTGCAGCTAAAACAGGAACCGCATCGATAAAATCGTTCACATCGATCACCCCGCCCTTTAGCTGATCTGAAACTTTCACCTTGAGCCTACCCCCCTTTTCAAACTCAATTTCCGCGCCCATCAATACGAGTTGATCAATTAACTTTCTATCTCCTTGCGAGCTGTCTTCAGAGACATTTTCAAGCACTACCTCGCTCTTCGTGATAAGAGCAGACGCGATAGGAAAGGCAATAGAGCTATAGTCACAGGGAACCGTATATTCAAAACTAGAAATTTTTGCATTTCCATGAACAATATAATGCTCAAAATTATCGTTCAAATAGGAGATCCCCAGAAGGTCAAACCAATCCAACGTCATTTGAACCCAAGGCTTTTCACCCGAATTTTTCACCTCAATTTCCGTCATTCCTTTCAGAAAAGAAGAAGCAATCAGAATGGATGAGACAGGCTGAGAATCTTTTCCATCCATCAGCACTTTTCCATTTATCATCTTCCCTTTGATAATAATCGGCGCAAAGCCATCTCTTTTTGTTGACTCTGCAAAAGCTCCGAGCTGATTTAGCGCATCTAAAAGAGGCTGCATTGGCCGGTTAAAACGAATGGAGTGGTCTCCCGTAATAACAGAATAGCCATCTACAAGAGCTAAGATAGCGCTGATAAAACGAAGAACAATCCCCGAATTACCAGCATCGATGATATCAGAGGGCACTTTAGGATTTCTACCAAAGCCGGTAATTTCTAGATAATCTCCCCTCTTCTGAACCGATGCGCCCAGAAGTTCACAGGCATGAATCATCGCTCTAATATCAGGAGAGTCTAAGACATTTTTAATCAAAGAGCCACCCTCAGCTAGGCTTGCAAAAAGAATCGCTCGAAGAGATTGAGATTTAGAAGGTGGCACCTTAATGGTGCCAAAAAGGTTTGATTTCCTAATTCTCATAATTGTAGAAATTTAAAATGACGATTTTAATCCAACACTATTTATAAAAGCTTGCTTAACTCTAAGAGATGCTCTTCTAACTGGAAGTATCAGTCCTGTCATTTGCATAAAGCGCTCAGGTGTAACATCCTTTTTCGAGCATACAGTAACGATCTTTCCCTCTCTTGAAAAGGTCGCATAGATCCCTGCAATTTCAGATGATCTTCTGATATAATTATCCGCTTCTTTATCACTTTTAAAATTATATGTAACAGTACTTAAGCCAACTGCTGCCATTATCCGTCCTTTTTTTTATATTATAAATAGTAAATATTTTGAAGCCTTGAGACTCGGTACCCAAAATGTCCCATTTCGTGATAGGATGTGATACATGCTGGAATCTCAAGAAAACGCTCAAAAATTCTCTTGCAGCGTTCTTGAGTTTCTAGACATAAAATCCCTTCTGGTAACGTGTTAAAAAATGCCTTTCGAAAAAGTTGTGTACTAGTTTTCTCTCTACAATAGACAGAAACTACTTCTTTCTCTCTGACAAAAACCGCATAGATTCCTGCAATCTCACAAGACCTTCGAATATAGATATCTGCATTTATTGCAGAGGGAAATGTGATTGAAACCTTGTAGTTTTGAACACCTCTTAGATTATTGCTCATTTAATTCCTCCTTATCTGAAGGCCGAAGATCTTAAACATCGTTGGGAAAAAAATCTATATGAAAGCAGAGGCCCCTCCTTATGAAATTCCCAATTCACGAATCAATTTTGGTATACGATTGATATTTTTGGAGGATATCTGTTATAAATTTGTTCAATATTTTTTACATTTTATGATCAATGGAAAAAACAAAAATAAATTTAGAAAAATACTTCGAAGAAAGGCCTATGAATAGCTCTCCTGCTCCTGAATATCACTCTCACGAAGAGTTTAAAAATAGATCAAAAAAGTTGAGTGAGATCAGAGATCTTGGAATCGATCCCTATCCTCATAAATTCACACCCAACGAGACCGCCGAACTATTACGCTCATCCTTTAAAGTTGAAGAGCTTGAAAATGCTGAGGCCGCAGCAAATGGATCTACCAAAGAAATTTCTGTAGCAGGTAGACTTGTCCTTTTTCGTGCTATGGGAAAAAATGCTTTTGCTCAAATTCAAGATGAGACAGGACGGGTTCAGCTCATGTTCAACCGTGATAATACGGTCGTAGATGGCCTTGATCCTGAACAGATAAAACCGCTAAAGTTCATCGAAAAAATGATCGATCTAGGTGATATCATCGGCTGTGAAGGGCATATTTTCAAAACGATGAAAGGCGAAATGACCATCTATGTCAAACGTCTGAAATTACTTTGCAAATCTCTTCTCCCCCTCCCTGACAAGCATGCAGGACTTAAAGATAAGGGCGTTCGCTACCGAAAAAGATGGCTTGATCTCATCTCTACCCCCGAATCGATGAAGATGCTAAAAGATCGCTCCAAAATTGTTCGCCTCGTCCGTGATTACATGGAAAATGACGACTTTATGGAAGTGGAAACGCCTGTTCTTCAAAACATCTATGGCGGCGCAGAGGCAAGACCCTTTACAACTGAGCTAAATGCACTTCATCAGGAGATGTATCTCCGTATCGCCATCGAAATCGCTCTTAAAAAACTCGTCGTAGGCGGCCTAAACCGCATCTACGAGATTGGCAAAGTCTTTCGAAATGAAGGCATCGATAAAACCCACAATCCCGAATTTACTATGCTCGAGGCCTACGCTGCCTACTGGGATTACAATGACATGATGGTTTTCGTCGAAAATCTTTTCGAAAAGATTGCGCTCGAGCTTCATAAATCAACAAAAATCACCTTCCAATCCGAGGATGAGGCAAATTCTATCGAGATCGACTTCAAGGCACCATGGAAGCGCCTCTCAATGAAGGATGCCATCAAAGACTATGCTGAAATCGACGTTGATACGCTGGATGATGACGCTCTTAGAAAACTCTTAATAGAAAAGGGCTCTCTCGATCCCAAAGAAATTGCAAAGGCAACGCGCGGAAAACTGATAGCTCTCGCTTTCGAAGAATTTGCAGAAGAGCACTTAATTCAGCCGCACCATATTACCGACCATCCCATTGAAACAACCCCGCTATGTAAACTGCACCGCGATCCTAAAATGCGTAAAGAGCAGTTTGTAGAGCGATTTGAAACATTTATTCTCGGAATGGAGATGGTTAACTCTTACTCGGAGCTCAATGATCCCGAGCTCCAAAGAAAATTGCTAGAGGATCAAGCAAACAAAAAGGAAGAAGGAGACTTTGATGCGAGTCCCTTGGATGAAGAGTTCATAGAGGCAATCTGTCAAGGCATGCCGCCAACAGCTGGCGTTGGCATTGGAATCGACAGACTGGTCATGCTCTTTACCAAAGCGGTTTCGATTCGCGATATACTCTACTTCCCCTTAATGAGACTGGAGGAATAAAATGGCAGGAGGAGTATTACTTGAAAGCCCAAGGCACACAGCTAGCCCCTATTCAGAATACCGCCCCAATAGCGATGCAAATGCAGGCTTACGTGCTAGCTTATTGGTAAAAGTAGAATCATATGAGGACCTTGGAAGAGCCCCTCTCCCCTCTCCTCCAAGACTGGCCCCAGTTAGACGCGACCCACTTCTCTCAACTAAAGCGGTTCAAGTCAGATTATCACCTGTAATGCAATCTGCTGCAGCAAGTGCTGCAGGTGCCGCTGCAGGTGTTCTACAAGTTGAATCTGCTTTCTTGAAAAGACCTGAGACTCCTGCCCTTATTCGAGAAGCACGAACAAAACTTCAAAGACAAAAGGATACTTGGCTCTCTAAAGGAAATGAATCCCCTTTTAGACCAGACCGAACATATCTTAAAATAAAATCTGTCTATGGAAGATGTGTCACCATAGCCTTTCGCCATGATCAACGAAAAGGTTTTATTTTTAAAAGAACAGATACTTTTGATGGAAGTTTCAATATTATACTAACAGAAAAGGTTTCACAGGAAGTATTAAGAAAAAATAGACTCTTCATATCTACCTTGTATGATAAAGCATTTGAAATTCTTAAAAGAAAATTAGAACATGCGAATAGTCCAAATCATTCATTACCTATGGCATACTGCATGTAGAGTTTCATCCCCTGATAATAAGTTAGACAGGGGATCTACTTTCTTTTGACCCTAGCCCCAGATGGGGTATCATCAATAATATAGCCAGAAGATATGATAAAATTACGAAGTTGATCTGCTTCCTTCCAATTCTTCTCCTTTCGAGCAGTTTCCCTCTTCTGAAGTGCATCTAGTATCTCTTCAGGAACTTCATCTTCCTCATCATTAAGAACTCCAAGTACACTATCCATCTTTTTGATGACTCTTAGAGTATGCTCTGCTTCATTTTGAGAAATTTGGGACTGATCCGCTAAGATATTTCCCTTTCGGATAAGGTCAAAAAGATAGGAGAGCGCAAGAGAGATATTGAGATCATCCGAGAGAGCCTCACGAAAGTTGAAAAGCGCAAGATCTGCCTCTTTTTTGAGCTCTTCTTCTCCCCCATTACCCTGAATCTCTTTCAGTCTACTTTGAAAGTCATGAATACGATCAAGAGAGGACCTAGCCCCTTTTAGCCCATCTAAGGTAAAGTTAAGCTGTGTACGATAATGAGTGTGTAGAAGCATATATCGCACCTCTACAGCCCGGTAGTCTTTTTCTAAGAGATCGCGCAGTGTATAAAAATTACCCATTGATTTAGACATCTTCTTACCATCTACAATGAGATGCTCTGAGTGCATCCAATATTTGGCAAATTCCTTCCCAGTAAAACATTCTGATTGAGCAATCTCGTTTTCGTGATGGGGAAAGATGTTATCAACTCCGCCGCAGTGGATATCCACCGTCTTCCCCAAAAGCTTAATTGCCATAGCTGAACACTCAATATGCCAGCCAGGTCTTCCTTTTCCAAAAGGACTCTCCCAATAGATCTCGCCATCTCTAGAGGGGTCATAGCTCTTCCACAAAACAAAGTCAGAGGCATTTTCTTTATCATACTCATCTTGATGACAACGCTCGGAGGCACCTGTTTTAAGCTCATCTAACTTGAGATGGGAAAGCTTGCCATACTCTTTATATTTTGAGATGGAAAAATAGACGCTTTGATCTTGACCTACGTAGGCAGATTTTTTATCCAAAAGATCCTGAATCATAAGGATCATATCGGGAATATAATCGGTAGCTCTCGGATAGTGATCGGCTCTTAAGATATTAAGTGACTTAAGGTCTTCAAAAAAGGCCTCTGTGAATGGATCTGTGTATTCTTTCAGCGAAAGTTTTTGCTCTATGGCATTCTTGATCGTCTTATCATCAATATCTGTGATATTCATCACATGCTTAACTGAAAACCCAAGAAATAATAGCGTCCGCTTCAAAAGATCTTCAAAGACATAGGTTCGAAGATTGCCAATATGAGCAAAATTATAGACAGTAGGGCCGCATGTGTAGATCTTAAGATCCTTTCCCTCTAACTTCTCTTTTTTACGATTAAGCGTATTATGTATTTGCATGATCAAGATTAGACTGAATGGCTCGGTAGTTTATTTTGCCAGTTCCCATTATGGGGATTTCATCCATTTTTTTCACATC
>JAJFML010000122.1 GCA_021772195.1 Chlamydiota bacterium
AAAAAGCTCTATTTCTTCCATACTTCATTTGCGGCTTTGTTCCATCTGTTTTGGCCGAGTTATTTTTTGCAGAAAAGATGTACTTTACACCTAGAATGCCGTGAGTCAGAATGGGAATCCCTAATAGAACTATTTCAACCGCTTGTAAATAAGGGAGGGAGTACAAAATGTTTACCATTCTAACAAAACCGATACCATCATCGCCTAACCAAAGTGCTGCTTGGGAGTTTGTTAAGAGATGTTCAATCAAAAAGATTACGAGCCACAATCCAAGTAGAGAGTGTAGCCTTCTCCAAACAAATGCTTTTGGAACAATTTTTTCTGCGTCAACCGTCATAATACCTACCTCGATGAGGAAACTCTTTTAGACTTTTTTAAACCGATCTCAGCATTAATACAAGAATTTATTTGGATATATTAAAAACTTTGAGTGCATTATCTCGCGTTGCTATTGTAATATCAGTGAGCTTTAAATCTTTACATTTAGCAATCACTTCAGCAGTCTCATAAATATTTGAGGGTTCATTGACTTTTCCCCTCATACTTTGAGGAGCTAAATAGGGACTATCTGTTTCAATAAGGAGCTGATTCAGTGGCACCTCTCTTGCAACTTCTCTCAAAGAATCACTTTTCTTATATGTCACAATTCCGCTGAGCGACAAAAACCAACCTCTAGAAACAACCTCTTCAGACTCTTTCATAGAACCTGTAAAGCAGTGCAAAATAGCTGGAAAGCCGCCACTTCTTCCAAATTCAGCGTCACAAATAGCAAATAGATCATCAAACGCTTCTCTACAGTGAAAAATTACAGGTAGATTGAGCTCCCATGCTAGGTTCAAATAGCGTTTTAAAAATTTTTTCTGCAAATCCTTGGGTGATCGCTCGTAGAAATAGTCAAGGCCTGTCTCGCCAATTGCGACCAGCTTCTTTTCTCTTGCGGCTTTTTCAAAAAGATCAAAATAGAGATCTCCCTCTTTTTCAACATCATGAGGAGTAGTTGCGCCCGCATTATAAACCCAAGTGTTTTCGTCTGCGATTTTAAGACCGCTTTTCAAAGTCTCCTTATCTGTGCAGATGTTAACAATTCCTTCCACACCTCTATTTTTCGCACGCTCTAAAAGCTCATTTACCTTTGGGTATAGTTCAGGCGAGCTTATGTGTGCGTGAGAATCAAACAGATTTTTCATATAGCGTATATTATCCAATTTTTATTCATTTAAACTTATATGTAATACTTGCATTTGAATGCTTCTTTACATAGACTTTATGAAAAACCAAAGCGGGCCCACTATGCATTTTTTAGCAGTTCATAACCCCTTTTTCCAAGCCTATTTACGTTCAGATTTTTTTGGAAAAATGGTCTTTTTTTCACTCTTCGTACTCTCAATTGCTTCTTGGTCAATTTTGATTTACAAAATATGGATGTTATCAAAGATAAAAAAATTATGCTCTGACTTTGAAAAAGTTTTTCATGAAAACAAAAAAACCCCTCTTGCAATTCCCGATAATTTCGCGCCCAAATCTGACCTCTTAAAAACACCTTATTTAGAAATCTATAAAACCGTGAAAGGCAAAACCTTTGAGGTTCTTAACAAAAACCGTTTCTTTATAAAAAAAGAGGCTGACAAGGAACCCCTAATCTATCTCTCCAATGCCGATATCGAAATGCTAGAGACACATGCCTATTTTTCCATTTCAAGAGAATGTAAGTTAATTGAAAAAAATCTCTTTGTTCTACCTACGATCACAAGCCTTGGGCCTTTTTTAGGTCTGCTCGGAACTGTTTGGGGGATCCTGATAACATTTACCGATCTTCATGAGAAAATCTCTTTAAATACGAATCAAACCTTTTTGTCAGGTCTATCCATGGCGCTGGCCACAACTGTTTTAGGTCTGCTTGTAGCAATTCCTGCGCTCATCTCTCACAACTACTTGAAAGCAAGAGTCATCGACATCAAAAAGGATATGGAAAATTTCTCTCACCACTTGCTAACTACGATTGAAATGCAATATCGAGATGTAAAGCCGCCAAAATGAGAAGACGAAGATTTGCAACACAGATTCAATTTGAAGATGATAATAATGTCAATTTGACGCCTCTGATTGACGTCCTTTTTGTGATTCTTGTCGCCTTTATCATTATTGCTCCCATGCTAGATGTCGACTCTGTTGACTTATCCGATGGAGGAGCTAATCTGAAAAATGAATTTCATCAGACCTCAGATGTGCAAATTGTTGTGAAAAGCAACAATCAAATCTTACTCAACAAAAAAGAAATCTCTTTAGCTGAGTTAGAAAGCGCTCTCCAAGAATGTATTCAAAGCTCAGACCAAAATAAAATAGAGCTTTTCCATGACCAAAATGCTTCATTTGGAACATATCAATCGATAAAAAATGCGGCTGAATCCTCTGGCTATAAAGAGCTACAAATTGTGTTAAAACCCTCTAAATAACATGTATAAAGGGCCTGCAAAAAAAATCTTTTTAACCGTTCTTGTTCTTCATATATCAATTGCATTGATCAGCAAAAATACTCTCCCCAAAAAGCCTCTACCAAATAAAGTTACTGTTACCTATTCTACCTACTCCCCGCCCCAGATTTTGCCAAAGATAAAAAAAGCAGTTCAAAAAACTACACAAAAAAAAGTTATAAAAAAAGCGCCTCAAAAGAGAATCATAAAAAAAAAGAATCATAATACAAAGGCCTTAAGCAGCCTTGAGAAAGCAATTAAAAACCTGAACTTTGAGAATTCTTTTCAGCCAAAAGGTGAGAGTTTAGAGGTTCCAAAAACCTCTATTGAATTTGAAATCATAAAAGCTGAGGCCTATGTCAAGAAAGAGACACTAAACGCTCTTATTCAAACGCTGCAAGATCACTTAGTGCTTCCAGAACATGGCTCAGTAAAATTAAAAATCTCTTTCAGTAGAGAGGGAAAAGTCATTTCAACCGAAATAATCTCGTCAAAAAGCAAGAAAAATGCAGCTTATCTAAAAAACAGATTGCCAGAGCTCCGTTTTCCATGTTTTAATCATTGCATCAAAGATGAAACATCATTAGAATTTTTATTTAGAAATGAGCAAAATTAAATCTCTTCTTATTTTCTGCTTTTTCTTTTCCTGCTGCTTTGCGGAAACGATCACTATTGACCTCAAATCTCAAAACAAATTGAACAAACTCTATCTTCTCATTCGAGATGAGACTGCGAGTATTGATCACAAAAATTGGGAAGAGCAGATTCGTTTCGATTTGAATTTTTCAGGCTACACTGAAGTCATTCAACATAACTTTCACAAAAAGGGCTTTGACAGACCTTTTTGGAAGACAATTGGTGCGAATTATGTCGCAAGGACAACATTTAGAGAAAAATGTTTTTTTATTGAACTTCTCAATGTAAAAACAGGAGCTCTAAAAGCGTACCCTCAACTCTTTCTATCAAAAGATGCAACAGATAGAGATAAGATTCATCGCTATATCTCTGCCATTACTTATGATCTTTTTGGAAAGACTGGAGTACATGAGAGCAAAATTCTCTATTCATTAAGAGTCAAAAATGACAAAGAACATGGCCCCGAGTGGCTCTCCGAAATTTGGATGTGTGACTTTGATGGAAAAAATCAAGTTCAGATGACCTACAACAACTCTTATTCTATCTGTCCAAGATTCCTTCCCAACGAAAATGCATTTCTCTATGTTAGCTACTTACACGGAAGACCAAAAATTAAAAAAGCCTACTTTGATTCAAGAGAAGAGGAGATGTTAATCAGTCTTAGAGGATCCCAAGCTCTTCCATCAACCTCACACACTAACATTGCATTTATTTCAGACGCAGCAGGAAGACCCGACCTCTTTCTTTTCCCGCTAATTGAAATGGGAAAACCCATTCAACTTTTTTCATCTCCAAGGGCAACTCAAGCAAGCTCTACTTTTAGTCCAGATGGCAGAAAAATAGCTTTTGTATCAGACAAAGATGGACCACCGCGAATTTATCTTCTCGAAATTCCTAGAACAAACAAGCGCTTTAAAACACCTTCAGCTGAGCTGATAACAAAAAAAAATAGGCAAAATACCTCTCCATCGTGGTCTCCTGATGGAAGAAAATTAGCATATAGTGCTAAAACTAATGGAATAGGACAAATTTGGATCTATGACTTTGACTCAAAACAAGAGTGGCAACTAACTTTTGGGAATAAAAATATGGAAAACCCCTGCTGGGCACATGATAGCCACCATCTTGTATTTAATTCAGAAGATGAATTCATGTCGGAGTTATACTTGATGAACATCCATCAAAAAGCTCCTATTAAAATCTCTAACGGACCTGGGGGCAAACGTTTTCCAGTGTTTAGTCCTAGAGAATAACAAGGAACAATTAAATGAAAAAAGTATTTCTATTCTTACTTCCACTCTTTTTTCTTTGCAGCTGTCAAAGAAATACTACTGAGACATGGGAAGATGTTAAAACAGCCGGCAGCTACATTAAAAAAAGCGTTAAGGCTCTCTTTGGAAATGAAACAGATGAATCGCGGCAAATTGCGTCAAATCATGAGTTCAGTGGCCCTGAGCAAGATGATTTTATTCCATTAGAAGATGCCGATTTAAGCTCTCAGAGATTCGCAAGAGAAAAACCGATCCCACAACCGGCCTATGCTCCGGGTAAAAATAGGAACTCTGACTCTGCAATGGACCAATTTAAAGATCCAGTAGGAAAATTAAAAAGTATTTTTAGATCTCTTCATTTTGAAACAGATAATCATGTTGTAAAAGAAAGAGATGATCTAGTGACCGTTGCAAGGATTGCAAATTATTTGAAGAAAAATCCGAAAGCTTATCTTGTGATTGAAGGACACTGCGATCAAAGAGCTTCTGCAGATTATAACTTAGCACTTGGAATG
>JAJFML010000123.1 GCA_021772195.1 Chlamydiota bacterium
CGCTTGAAAAAAATATTTACATTCATTAATCTTGCGCGCTCAAGATAATTAAGGTTTTACGAAAATGTTTGGATTACTCAAAAAAATATTTGTCACAGCTCAGGATAGACTTCTTAAGAAATACCGCAAAACGGTCACTGAGATCAATGAACTCGAAAAAAAATATCAAGAGCTAACCGATGAAGAGCTCTTTCGTAAAACAGAAGAATTCAAAAAAAGATTTGCTGACGGCGAGACCGTAGATGACCTTCTCGTAGAAGCCTACGCAACAGTAAAAAATACCTGCAGAAGGCTATGCGGCACTGAAGTACACGTCTCAGGATATACTCAAGAATGGGACATGATCCCTTACGACGTGCAACTATTAGGCGCAATTGCCATGCACCACGGCTCAATTGCAGAGATGCAAACAGGCGAGGGAAAGACTCTAACCGCGTCGATGCCGCTCTACTTAAATGCTCTCACTGGGAAACCTGTCCACTTGGTTACTGTTAACGACTACCTAGCCAAACGTGACTGTGAATGGATAGGCTCCATCTTTAAAAAATTGGGCGTATCAGTTGCCTCTTTAACCAATGATGTTCCTCCAAATGAGAGGAAAGAGACCTACGCTGCAGACATCGTTTACGGAACTGCCTCTGAATTTGGCTTCGATTACCTTCGCGACTACTCGATGGCTATGAACAAAGCTGAGATTGTACAGCGCGGACACTACTTTGCAATGATTGATGAAATTGATTCCATTCTCATCGACGAAGCGAGGACCCCTCTTATCATTTCAGGTCCTGCTGCAGAGTCTCGTCAAATGTATGACGACCTAAAAGGCAATATTTCTCAAGTCGTTCGTGCGCAGCGAGATCTTTGTAACAGGCTTGCAACAGAAGGTAGAAAAACACTCGACTCTCTTGGTTTTTTTAAAGAGGGCGCAGAAATCAAAAAATCAAAAGAAGCGGATGAAGCTTTCAAGATACTTTGGCTTGTGAGCAAAGGCACACCTCGCAATAAAATCCTCAAACGCATCAAAGAAAACCCCGATTTAAGAGCTCGCATTGAAGATTGGGAGACCTACTTCTATTCTGATCAAAATAAAGAAGAAAAGACCGAGCGCCTAGCTGACCTTTTTATCATTATTGAAGAGAGAAGCAGTGAATACGAACTGACAGATAAAGGCATTCACCTTTGGAATGACCTCCATGACGGCGAAGGTGCCACCGACTTTCTCATGCTCGATCTTGGGTATGAATATGCAAAAATTGACGAAAGCTCCCTTTCAGACCAGGAAAAAATGCTGGCAAAGGTCAAGCTTAGAGAGGAAGACTCAAAAAGAAAAGAGCGCTCCCACAACTTGCGCCAGCTATTTAGAGCTCACCTTCTCATGGAAAAAGATGTTGATTACATTATTCAAGATGACAGCGTTGTTATCATCGATGAAAATACAGGTCGCCCGCAACCTGGAAGACGCTTTTCCGATGGACTTCACCAAGCGATTGAAGCCAAAGAGGGCTTGAAAGTCCAAGGTGAGACTCAAACTTATGCGACCGTCACACTCCAAAACTATTTCCGCCTATATGACAAACTCTCCGGTATGACGGGCACTGCTATGACGGAAGCAAACGAGTTCAAAGAGCTCTACAAGTTAGAAGTTCTGGAAATCCCAACTCACAGACAATGCATTCGTGAAGATGCCGATGATGAAATCTACATGACAGAGCGTGAGAAATATAACGCGCTTCTCAAAGAGATCCAGCAAGTCCACGAGCAAGGAAGGCCTATCCTCATTGGGACTGAGTCGGTTGAAATTTCAGAAAAGCTCGCGCGCATTTTAAAACAGAATCGTTTACCGCACACCATTCTTAATGCAAAAAATCATGCTGGAGAAGCAGAAATTATTGCCGACGCTGGGAAAATGGGAGCGATCACCCTTGCTACAAATATGGCAGGCAGAGGCACGGACATCAAACTAAAAGAGGGAGCGGGCGATAAAGGCGGACTGCATGTAATTGCTACAACTCGCCATCAATCAAGACGTATTGACCGTCAGCTTCGCGGACGCTCGGGAAGACTTGGCGACCCTGGTTCTTCCAAGTTCTTTGTCTCATTCGAAGACTCTCTCATGAGGCTCTTCGCCTCACCTCGTATGGCAGCCCTATTACAACGCTTCCGACCACCTGAAGGCGAGCCGATCTCCGCATCTGTTCTCAATAAATCAATTGAAACAGCACAAAAACGTGTGGAACAAAGAAACTACACCATGCGCAAACATACGCTCGAATATGACGATGTTATGAATAAGCAGCGCCAAGAGATTTATTCTTTTAGATCTGATATTCTAAATTCCGATTCACCCTCTCAAATTGCTGAAGAAATCATCCTTGATGTCATTGCTGCCAATGTCTCTCGTTTCTTTGTAAACAAGAATCAGGAAGGCGGCTGGGATATGGAAGGCTTTAAGCAAGAGATGATGCTTCAATTCCCCGTTAGCTTCTCAAAGGATACTTTCGATGATGAATATCTTGGAATTGAACAGATTGAAGAGATTACATCGAAGCTAGTACTGAGCGCTTTCAGGCAAAAACTTGAGCTACAAAAAGCCCTCATCTTAAATCTTCGTCCAGATACTGAAGATCCCACTCAAGTCCTAGAAGAAGTTGTTCGCAACCTTCTACTTAGAAAGATCGATTCACTCTGGCAAAGCCACCTCCTTTCAATTGATCACCTAAGATCCGATGTGCATCTTAGAGCCGTTGGTCAAAAAGATCCCCTCATTGAATTTAAACAAGAAGCATTTCAACTCTTTGATGAGTTTGGATCTGCCCTTAGATTTAATGTCTCGCGCGATCTATTCCGCTTTGAGATGGTAAGACCAAAGACAGACCCTGTCCAAGAAGCATTGCAAAGAAAGATCCAAATGCACCAGGCAAAGCCAGCTGACCTTCCTAAAGAAGAACAGCCTCAGGAAGAAGAGCCTCAAAAAGGTGAAACAATCCATGTTGAGCCTAAAGTTGGCAGAAATGATGATTGTCCTTGCGGATCTGGGAAAAAATATAAGAAATGCTGCGGAGCTGCGCAAACAGTCTAATTTTTTGAAAAAGGGTGTCAACAATGGCAGCAGCGATTTCTTTATCTCATAATTATTTGGCTGAAGCCAATTCTATCATGAAAGAGGTGAGAGAACAGGTCACTTGTTCGGAACACTATATTGACACCACCACTCTAAAAGGCACTACCATACTGGAGAATTTCCAGCATCATGGAGAGGCCTACTTACAACTAATAACACATCGAATATTAGGTTATAAAATACGGGCTGCATCTGTGCATGCTGTAAAAAGTGCTCAAGCTGATAACTCTTTAACTCCAAGAATTGTAGCTAGGCTTGGAGTTGGCGAATGCTCTGAAATGGCCTCTCTTGTAGCTTTGAGATGCATGAAACAAAAAATTCCAATTTCTAAAATCATCTGCAGCGAAGGCCTTGAACTTGGAAAGTCAAATGAAAATCATGTTTTTGTCGTTGTAAATCCTGAAAAATCTCCTATAAAATTAGGAAAGAACCCCTTTGATACTCTTTCAAAAATTCCTGGCGGAATTTTGATTGACCCTCTCTTAAATCTTGCATGTCCTCTAACTGAGCTAGCCGGCACTTCCTTTGAACGCTACATGAGAGCAAAAGGGATCAATACAATTCTAAAATCTTCTCATATAGAAGCGGGCTCAAGACAAGAATTAAAATTGTTAGAAAAAACGGTAAACACCCTCCATAAAAAAGCACAAAAAACTTTAAAAAAATTTCCGGAATGGCTAGTAAAAAGTTTGAAACGCTAGAAACCTTTCTGATTGAATCGCGAAAAGCACAGTTGCTCCAGTTATTTGAAGGTGAAAATTGGCGTTTTGATAAAAAGAAAACAACACTTTGGACCAGGGTATCTGATAAGGTTGAAGCAGATAGAAAAGCTGCATTGATTAAGCGTTATTTTCAAATAGAAGTTACCCCCAGACAAGAAAAGGGCAAAGAGAGTTACGTCATTTATATTGGTAGAGAGATCTTTCTAAAGATGAAGAGACCTAGTCCATCTTTCCCATCAACTTCGAGCCAGCAAAGAGCAACGGCGCAGAAATAAGAAGATAGACAAGCCACATCTTCGCATCAAAGCGAAGTGTCACAAATCCATTTTTCGAAAATACGAACAATAGAACAGCAAGAGCTAATAGCCACGCTCCCATCGATAAAAAAATCAGAGGCAAAAAAGCGTTTTTTTCTTTCTCTATCTCTTCTTCTAGATCTTGGACCTCTTCAGGAGCTTCGTCATCAATCACGCTTTTCGGTTGATAAGGAGGAGGATAGAGAGAAGAGTTGGATTGTTTTTCTGAAAGCGTACGAAAAGCTGCATTAGGATCAATTGTTTCGGACTCTTCTGCCTCACTTGCCTCTTCCAAAAGATCTGTTCCACAAAAAGGACAGAAGATCACTTCCAGATCAACTTCTCC
>JAJFML010000124.1 GCA_021772195.1 Chlamydiota bacterium
CATCTGCATCGTGTGCAGAACTCAAAAGAAGTCCAAGTACGGCTAATGTCGAAAATAATTTTAATCGCATCTTTCAGGACTCCATAATAACTTTAATTTGAAAAGCTCCTCACACAGCTCATGCTGAAAGAAGACTTCTTAAATTGCAGCATATGAAATAATTTAGCTTTTGTAAATTTATTTATTGAGAAATAGGTGATGAAGAGCCATTTTTGACCCAAAAAATGGGTGGATGTTTCTATTGGAGCGTTTGTTTATGTTGCTGTATTTAAGTGATTTGTATTTTTAAGGGGAATAAAGCTCAAAAAAAAATGCTCATTTGATTAAAATGAGCATTAAAAACGAGCGAAGATCAGATGAAATGTCCCTTTTGTAGCCACGAAGAGTTAAAAGTGACGGACTCTAGAAATGCCAGTGAGATCAACGCAGTTCGAAGAAGACGTGAGTGTTTGAAGTGCCAAAGAAGGTTTACAACTTTTGAGTCGATCGATCTTACGATGCAGGTCAAAAAGAGAGATGGCACCTATGAAGACTTTCAACAGGATAAACTCACAAGAGGATTGGAGTTTGCTTGTCGTCATACTAAGATTAGCCATGATCAGGTACGTAAGATTGCCTATGAAATTACCAATCAACTGATAGAAAAACAGGTTAGAGTGGTAGAGTCGCAGGAACTCGGTGAAATAGTGATGGGACATTTGCAGAAAGCAGATATGATTGCCTATATCCGATTTGCCTGCGTCTATCGAAGATTTAAGGATATCGATGAGCTTATGGAAGCGATTCGTTGTAACACACCTAAGAATGAAGAGGATCGTTATGCCATTAAAGAAAAATGAGATTGAAAAATTTAAGAAGACGCTTCTTGAAATGAGAAAGGAGCTTGTGCATGTGCTCAATGAGACAAACCTCGAAGTAAAAGAGGGCGATCACTCAAAGGGATATTCACAGCACTCTGCAGATGAGGGAACCGACGATTTTGTAAAGTCGATCAACCTGGAAGTCTCTAACAAGGGCTTCAATATTCTAAGACAGATTGATCGAGCGCTAGAGAAAATTGAAGAGGGGACCTACGGTATCTGTGATATTTCAGAAGAAGAAATCCCTAAAAAGCGTTTGGATGCGGTTCCATATACTAATATGACAGTTGCCTCTCAAGAGCAGTTAGAAAGAGAGAAAGGAGCTTCATGAAGAGAAAAGGGACCCTATTTGGCGTGCTTTTAGCAATAGATCTATTCTCAAAATATTTTACTCATAAGTTTGTCCCTAAGATGAGCTGGATGGATACTTCTTATCCTTTTGGCGGCTTTGGTATTTTTAGAGATTTTTTAGGCGGAATTAGCCTATCGATTAACCATGTTGAGAATTTAGGTGCTGCATGGGGAATGTTTTCTTCTTATACTGAGCACCTCCTTCTTTTTCGCATCTTGATTGTTTTTGCTCTTTTAATCTACACGCTCTTTTTTAATCAGATTCCAGCTAGAGGGCTCGCTTTTTTGCTCATTATATGTGGTGCGATTGGAAATATATTAGGCTATTTTATCTATGGACATGTGATCGATATGTTCCATGTCAACCTTTGGGGATATACCTTCCCGGTGTTCAACGTCGCAGATGTTTGTATCACTCTCGGGATTGTCTCTCTTTTCCTAATGTCGTTTTCTCAAAAACATAAAGTAAGAGAAGCTTGAAAAATGGGATATCATGCATCCAAATGGCAAAAGCTACAGGTCTTTTTATCAAAGGTGGAGCTGGAAAATCTTTTTTCTTCTCTAGAGAAAGTGCGTATCTTTCCATTAGGTAAGATTTTAAGTTTAGATGATCGGGAAGTGTCAATAGAGGAATATATAGGGCTTTACCAAAGAGGATTGGAAGATCTTTTTGATGGGAAAGAGCCCAAAACTCTTTTTACCGCCGCTTGGACAAATGATATCTTTGATCTTACAGAGGTCAAGACAAAAGATGGCCGAGCTCTTTGGCAAATAAAGAGACCAGTGATTCAAGTAAATCCTCACTTTTTTAGATATTCTCATGTAGATAAGGCCTTTAGGCCTAATGTCTATTCGGGAGATAGAGTTTTTTGGGGGCTTCAATTTGCTTTTCCTGGGATTTTTCAAGATGAGAAAAAGCAACTTTTTGAGACAAAAGAGTTTGTTAATTTTATCTATTTCACAAAACTTCGAAAGTGGATTCGAGATAATACATTTGCAACTCCTTTTATCATTGATGGGATAAGAGTTATATCTCCCATGCGAATTGGGAGGGAGATATTAGGGACTTTAAAACACCCTCACCTAGTGCGAGAAAAAATTGAAATAGGAAGTTATGCGAATTGAAGTGATTGCTATTGCAAGTGAGATTTTAAGTGGCCAGGTGCTCAACACCAATGCGACATTTATCAGCCAAAAATTGAGAGACAAAGGGTATCTAACTTATAAGCACATAGTAATAGGGGATAATGAAGAGTGTATCAAAGAGGGGATCTTAAAAGCTCTTGAGAAATCGGACCTTATTATTGTGTCTGGCGGGCTGGGGCCCACGCTTGATGACATTACAAAACGCTCAGTTTCGGATCTTTTTCACTCATCACTCATTTTTGATGAAGTGGTTGCAAAAGATCTTCGGACGCGGTTTCAAGACATCTCTCTTCTCGAAGAACAGATGATGGTGCCAGATAAGGCAGAAATTATGAGAAATCATATTGGCACAGCTTCAGGGTTTATCTTTTCAGAAAGAAATAAGCATGTGCTACTTCTCCCGGGCGTGCCTCATGAGCTGCAAGCAATGTTTGTAGAGTCTGCTTTGCCTCACATCGAAAAGCACTTTCCGTTAGATGAGCCTATCTATTCACTAAATTTGTCTGTATCTCTTCTATCTGAGCCAAAAATCGATCAGGTATTGAGAAAGATTCAAATGATGAATGAAACCGTTCAAATTGGCATCTATCCAAGGTTGAATCTTATAGACGTTACGCTAACAGCAAAAAAGAAAGAAGATTTAGAGCCATTGGCCCAAGAGCTGAAAAAGGAGCTCAAGACCTACCTTTTTGAAGAGGAGACTATTGAAAGAGCTCTTCATGAGGAGCTCATCTTATCTGGAGAAACCTTAGCTGTTGCAGAATCCTGTTCTGGGGGAAGAATTGCAAGTAGAATTACTCAAATGCCTGACTGTTCTAAATATTTTTTAGGATCGATTGTCTCTTATTCCAATGAGATGAAAGAGAGAGCTCTGGGGGTAGAAATTGGAAAAGACGGAGCTGTGAGCGAAAGTGTAGTTCTGCAAATGATTAAGGGAATAGATGAGATGACAAATGCCGATTTTTCTGCGGCAGTATCTGGGATTGCAGGGCCAAATGGCGCGGAAAAAGAAAAGCCTGTTGGAACCGTTTGGATTGCTTTTAAGGCAGGGGGAAAGATCTACACTGGCAAGATGCAGTTTTCAGGAGATAGGAATAGCATTATTGAAATGACTGCAAACTTTGTCTTTGCCTCCATTTATAGACTGATTAAATACCAAGCTGAGCCGGAGTTTTAAGTGACATATCAACTGCTCGATAGCGGCTACTTAAGAAAGTTAGAAGCCTTTGGTGATATCATCTTAATTAGGCCGTGTCCAATCGCTATTTGGGCTCCGAAATATCCCGATTTGTGGAAAAGTGCAAGAGGGACCTTTTCTAGAGAAAACGGTTGGCAAGGCAGCGTTCCAAAAGAGTGGAAGTGCACACTTGGAAATCTTGAGCTTCTCTTAGAGCCAACTGAGTTTGGTCATGTAGGCGTCTTTCCTGATCATCAGATGATTTGGAAGGAGATGGATCAGATGATAGAAAAAGATGACCAGGTTCTAAATCTATTTGCCTATACAGGAGTAGCTAGCTTAGTTGCTGCCAAAAAAAAAGGAAGAGTCGTTCACCTAGATGCATCGAAGCCATCTGTTGAATGGGCAAAAAAAAATGCCTCCCTAAATGGTTTAGATAAGGCAAATATCCGTTATATCGTAGATGATGCGATGCAATTTGTAAAAAGAGAGATCAAAAGAGGAAAAAGCTACGAGGGGATTATTTTAGATCCGCCTAGTTTTGGAAGAGGCTCAAAAAATCAGGTCTTTAAAATCGAAAGAGATTTGATGCCACTTCTTCAAGGGTGTTTTAAACTTCTTTCGAAAAAAGCAAAGTTTCTCATTCTCTCTTGTCACACCCCTGGTTTTACTCCGACAGTACTTAGGCAAGTGATGAGCCAGGTTGCAAAAAGAGAGTCGCAGGCAGCAGAGATGTTTTTAACTTCGGAAAAAGGATTTGAGGTTCCAGTAGGATCATGCACAATTTTGAAAATGTTCTAGAAATTACAAGCGCACAAAATGAACGAGTGAAAAGAGCTGAAAAACTCAAAAATCGAAGAGATAGAAATAAGACGGGCTCTTTTCTAGTTGAGGGCTACCGAGAGCTTAAGGCGTGTATCGATGCCGGATGGGAAGTAGAGGAGCTCTTTTTTGCACCTTCTCTTTTCCTCAAAACAAATGAGCCTGCCCTTATAAAAAAAAGTAAGGCTGAGCTTGTACGTCTCAAGGAATCGATCTTTCAAAAACTATCTTATCGAGATCGTCCCGATGGGCTTTTAGCTATTGTGACGCAAAAAAAGAAAAAGATTGAGGATCTTGAAAAGGTGAAAAATCCCTTTTATATTGTGGCGGAAAGCATCGAAAAGCCTGGCAATTTGGGAACGATCTTGAGATCGTCCGACGCAGCTGGCACAGATGGAGTGATTGTCACAGATCCTTGTACTGATATTTTTAATCCTAACGTTGTAAGAGCAAGTATTGGCACGCTCTTTACGCAGCCTGTGGTGGTAGCTGATAATCGCGAGACCGAGGCTTTTCTAACTGAGCGAAATATCCAAGTCGTTGCAGCATCGCCACATGCAGATAAGGAATTTACGCATGAAGTGCTCACAGGTCCAGTCGCTGTGATCGTAGGCTCCGAGCAGTATGGACTCAGCGATACCTGGTACAAAAGAGCAGACCTCCATGTGAAAATTCCAATGAGGGGCAAAGCCGATTCTCTCAATGTTGCGCAAGCTACAACCCTTCTTCTCTATGAAATTCTAAGGCAAAGAGATGGATCTTAAAATCCTCTATAGAGACAATCATATTATTGCAGCAGAAAAGCCCGCAGGTATTCTTACCCAAACAGATAAAAGAGAAAATTTGGAAGATGCACTCAAAGAGTGGGTAAAAAAAGAGTATGCTAAAAAAGGAGCTGTCTTTTTGCACGCCGTTCACAGATTAGATAAAGATGTATCGGGAATCGTGCTCTTTGCCAAAACATCGAAAGCTCTCTCAAGGTTGAATGAACAGATGAGAGAAAGGGGGATGCGTAAGATCTACGTTGCAAAAGTTGAGGGCAGGCCAAAGGAAGGGATTTTGCGCGATTATCTTGTACACGATCACTTGAGAGCAAGGGTCTCTCGTGAAAAAGGAGCAAAACTCTGCGAGCTATCTGTTCGCGTTTTAAAAGAGGAGGAAGAGTCTATAGTTGAAGTAGAGCTCCATACTGGGCGCTACCATCAGATAAGAGCGCAACTAGCTCATGCAGGACACCCAATTATTGGCGATACTAAATATGGTAGCACGAAAAAAAGATCTCGCATCTATCTTCACCATAGCGAGCTCACATTTATTCATCCTACTACAAAAGAAGAGATCAAAATTAAATCAAAAGAGAAATTAAGTTGAAAGAACTTGTGCGATCGTAATGGCAGAATCCATTATTGCATACACTACCAAGGTAACACAAAATATCTCAAATATATAAGCAATGAAATTGAAAATGGACTTAACAATAGCTGCAACCTTACTTACAATTGATTTTAGAAGTTTTCCCATGCAAGTCTCTATTTCTCGAGCAATAGGATTGTTTCTATAGGGGAATAAAAGATCGATTGGAAGGGGAGCTATTACTCTTGGAGGTCGAGGATAGCGCTGTGCTAGCATAGCATTTAGGGCTTCTGGAATATTTCTATAGCTTTCGGCCGCTTCGGGAGGGTTTTCAGGGATAAAAGGGCCCACAACTTTATCTGAGAGTTTGTGAACCGGTACGTTGCAATTTGGACAGGCCGGTTTATTGCCAAGCCACTGGGCTATGCAATTGGAATGAAAAATATGAAAGAGAGTATCCGTTTTGTCTTTTGAAGAGTCATGAGAATAGAGATCTTGGTTCCTCTGAAATCCCTCTAGACAAATAGAGCACGTTTGTTCTCTTAGCTTTTTATTATAGATATGACAATCAAAATTGACACTCATCTACATTAATCTTCCCACTTGACTAGACCGGTTCCCGACCAGTGGCCAAAGGATGTGAGGTCAAGTTTTGGCATATTAAGCTCACGCCAGAATTTGAGCATTTTCCACACTTTGATATCATCGAAAAGGACGTAGGGAGTGTGTTTCATCTTGATGCTAGCAAGATTTTTCATCAGCTTTTCTTCCCATACACCATCATGAACAGCGTCAATAAAAATAAGGTCGGC
>JAJFML010000125.1 GCA_021772195.1 Chlamydiota bacterium
GCTTGCTGACCTTTTAGAAGAATTTGATTACGTTGTGCCTGAAAAAAATATGGATTTAAGATGAAAAAGTCTATTTTGTTGTTAGTTGTTTTTGTGTCTACTTGTTTTGCAACAGATGATTGGGATAGAGCCTATCTTGCATCCTTTCCAAGATCGGGCAACCACTGGATGCGCTATCTTTTTGAAGAAATGACTGGTGTAGCTACAGGCTCAGTCTTCCCAGACATCGAAACGAATCATATGAAATACCTTTTTCCATGGAAAGGTCACTGTCCCAAACATGGCTACAATGGAAGACGAAAGTATCCTACAAAAGATGATCTCGTTATTTTGAAGACGCACTATCCTTGTTTTGGAAAAAATATTGGAGATTCACGTCCTTATAAAAAGGTTATTAGAATTATCAGGAATCCCGTTGATTCTTTTCGCTCACACTACAACTGGTTTATCGATAATCGGGGGCAAAAGCTGCAGCCCGGTTACTTGGATGATTTCATCAAAAGGTTTAAAAGGTTTCAAGAGTACTGGAACAAAAAGGAGAATGTTTACACAATTAAATATGAAGACTTGATGACAGATACTTTTGGCACCTTGAAAGGGGTTGTAAAGGAGCTCGGGCTAAACTGCACAGATGCAGACATTCAAAGAGCGATAAGTAAGCACCCACCTAAGGGAAGTATTTTAAAACACCTAAACACTTTTTCTAACCGTCAATTAGACAAAATCAGGACGGAGCTCTCCGATTTTTTGGATGATTTTAATTATGAAGTCCCAGTAAAATCGCTATCTTCGCACCGATAGCTCAATCGGATAGAGTACTTGGCTTCGAACCAAGTGGTTAGAGGTTCGAGTCCTCTTCGGTGCACTTTTTGGATCTTTTGTATTTCTCTCTAATCTTTATGTTAAAAAAATTTATAATAGATCTTAAAATTTTTAAGGTATTGCGGAGTAATGGTCGATTTCTATGACAAACCTTTGCATACAATATGCTTAGTGCTAACGGAGAATTATTTTGCAAAAGTGCGCATGTGATAGCGGAAAAGTTTATAAGAAGTGTTGCGAGCCTTATCATTTGGGGCGGCGAGCAGAAAATGCCCTTGCTTTGATGCGCTCAAGATATGCAGCGTATAAAATGCATAACCCCGATTACATCATTCAGACGACCCATCCAGAAAATCCTAAGAAAGAAAAATCGGATGCTCTTTGGAAAAAAAGAGTGAGAGAGTTTTCAGAAATGACCAATTTTGAGAAGTTGGAAGTCTTGGATTTTGTGGATGGAAAAGAGAAAGCCTACGTTACATTTACAGCTCACATGGTACAAAATGGGTCTGTTGTGACCTTCACAGAGAAGAGCGAATTTTTAAAAGTGGACGGCGTTTGGCTCTACTTTGATGGAGTGATAAAATGGGGAAATGCAAGTAAAAACGATTTTCATTGAAAAAAGAGTGAAGATAGTGAAAAATCAGATCTGAAAACTTTAGGGATGTTTTATGACAAAAAGCGCAAAATTTGAGACAGAAGGTTATACCATCTACGTGAAAGCTAAAAACTTTGCTTTAACAGATGCTATTCGTAACTACATTTTTGAAAAGCTAGACCGGATCGAGCGTTTTAGTAAAGATGTCCTTGAAATTGATGTGACGCTGGATGTCCAAAAGCTCGAGCATTCTGCTAACATCTTGATGAATTTTCTCCACTTTCAAATTAGATCTCATGCCAGCACAGATACGGTCTATTCTGCGATTGATAAAGCAGTCGATAGGCTCATTCGCATGATTAAAAAATATAAGGGTCAGCTAGAAGATCATAGAGCTACAAACTTAGGAACCATTGATCTCAATGTTAACGTACTTCAGCCCGGCAGAGATGAAGTAGCTGCAATCAATGATGATATTGAAGCGGAAAACTGGAAGCGTGATAATGCGCCGTTTCGTATTCATGAAGTAGTTGCAAAAGATATTATCCAAGTTCGTATGCTTACGCAAGATGAAGCGGTCATGGGCATGGAGCTGTCTGGAAGAGACTTCATGATCTATAAGTGCGAAGAAGATCAAAAGCTTAAAGTAATCTACCGCAGAGAAGATGAAAACTTTGGTTTAATTGAAGTTGAAAAGCCGTAAGATTTTTGATCCCATTCGAAAGAAAGTATGTGACGCTCTTCCTGAAGAGATTGTAAGGCAAAAGCTGATCTCTCACATGATCTCAAATCTAGGTTTTCCAAAAAGTTTAATCTCTATCGAAAAAGAGATCGATGCACTTCCCCATTTAACTGTTAGAAATGAGACAATGAGAAGAGCTGATATCATCTGTTATTCTAAAGGAAAAGAGTCTCTTTTCCCGCTTATTATGATTGAGTGCAAAGCATTTCGGTTTAATCAAAAAGCTATCGATCAGGTCTTAGGGTATAATGAGCATGTAAGAGCCTCATTTATCGGTATTGCAGACGAGGCGAGAGTTCATGTCTATTGGCAGGAAGAGACAGGCTTGAAAACGATCGACTTTTTACCCTCTTTTGAAGAATTACAAAGAAGCGTACATGTTTGATTTAGAATCTCTCACAATTAAAAAAGATGCTCAGGTTTTATTTTGCTATGGACTTGGGGCAGGCGAGATCTACAACCTAATCCAGCCGTGGTTAGATGATTCAAAAAGAGTGATCTGCATTGAAGATGATGAAAAGGAAATGGTTCATGCAAGAGAGCACTCTCAGGTAGATGTGCACTTTTTAGAGACACCATTAGGTATGAAACTGCTTCTAAAAAAGCTTCTGTGGGATACGGTATTTTTAGAGAATGATTTTATCTGTCTAAAAAATAGCCCGCATTTTGAAGAGGAGGCAAGAAATTTGAGCGAAGGTATTCATTTTACAATGAGTGATTATGCAGATTATGGCCTCTCCATTTTTTCCAATCTTTTTCAAAATGTCAGGCTGCACAAAAAAGTCTCTCTTCTCAAAGATTTGAAGGATCAGTTTAAAGGTATTCCTGCATATGTTGTGGGAGCAGGTCCCAGTCTCAAAGAGGAGATCGATAAACTTAAGAGTTCAGGTGCTCTCATCTTTGCAGGCGGATCCGCTTTAAATGCTCTTGCACACGAGAGTATAAGGCCCCATTTTGCAGCGACAATTGACAAGGATGCGCCTTTTTCTACCTTTAAATTTTCTGATGTCTTTCAAGTCCCTTTTTTCTACCAAATGAGAGCGCTATCACAAAATATTTCAAGCGTTCATACCTCTCATATGATCTTAGCCCCATCTAGTGGAGGCTATCCACTTGAAGAGTGGATCATGGAGGAGCTTGGAATCTCTGATGAGCCCATTGATGGGGGATGGAATGTGGCAACTTTTCTGACTAAAGTGGCGCACTATCTAGGCTGCA
>JAJFML010000126.1 GCA_021772195.1 Chlamydiota bacterium
GGGCCCATTTCTCTTTTGAATTTCATAATTTTCTTATAAAATTTTTTTTATATAAAAAATAGTTTTAAAGTATATATCTCCAAAGTTGCTGACTTAGTATTGATTAATATCTTTATTTGTTATATAAACTTTCGAAAAAATAATGGAGTTTATTGTGGCGAATTCAATTCAAGGTATAACTAAACATTTACCGTCTAAAGAAACTATTTTAAACGGAGCAAAATATTTAAAAGTAGCTATTGCTATTGCATCTGTTGCATATATTGCTTTTTCTGCAAGGGGAGCATTTGGTGTTTCAGCTATAGTTGGCTCTACTGCAAAGCTTGCTCATGACTATTCAATTACTGACTTTAATTCCAAAATAGAAGGCAAAACAGTTGGTGCTAAACTAGATCGTGGAATGGATAGGGGATCTCTAGCTTTAAAGATGTTAAAAGATTCTTTAATGACAGGTCTAAAAACGGGGGGCGCTTTTTCTCTTCTCTATTTAGGGAGAACAGCGATTTTAATGGGTGCATCTTACTTGACTCTTTCAAAAGTAGAAGAAATTTTTCCATTAAAAAGAAAATAAAACTTTAATTTACTTAAACAGTTTAATTTAAGTTGTTTTGATTGTTTGTGTGTTAGTATAATAATTGCAATTAAACGGAGCTTAATTATGACATCAGCAATTGATAGTGTAAAAGGTTATTTGCCAACAAATGAACAAGTAGCAACAGGTGCAAAATATATTAAATATGCTGCACTAGGCACAGCTGCACTCATTGTTTTAAATGTTCCAACTTTTGTCTTTTTGGGTGCTGCAGGAATTGGCTTTTGTGGAAGGTTCGTGCAAGAGCTATCTAATGCAAATCTCAGTGAAAAACCCTCTGAAGATGCTGCTGCAGGCAATATTTTTGAGCAGACTAGTCAAAAAGTTAAGCATTTGATTCAGACTTCTAACACTTTTGCTAAGATTGGAAAAGATTCTTTAATGACTGGACTGAAGATAGGAGCCGCTGTTTCCGCAATCTATACAGGATTTGTTTTTACTTTGATTACAGGCGCTGTCTATTTTGCTGCTAATGAAATTCAAAAGAGTTATTCGCCATCTCCCTCTCTTGTTGCTGTAGAAGATAAATAAAAAAAAATCTTTGCAATTTCTGATTTAGATCGGGTATAGAGAATATATGGCCCGAAAAAAAATTGACCCTACTTTCAAGAAATTATTTAATATTGAAACTCCGATTCATTACGTTTGGGATGTCATCCTTGAAGACGGTCTTGAAGATCGTTTTCAAAGAGCGTGGAAACGCTTTTATCCCAAGGCTAAACCTCTTGTTTCTAAGACGCGTGAAAAGAGTTTAAATGCTTGCATGAATCGCATCTATAAAGCAGCTAGCGATGAAGCATACACAAGTAGAATTTCCATCAAATATATCAGTAAGAATATCGGCTACGGCGTTTTTGCTAAATGCGATATTCCTCCCTATTCTGTTCTTAACCACTATGCAGGAATCTTGAGGCTTGATAAAGAGATCGAGCTTGATAATGATAGCACCTTTAACTTTACCGATTTTGGTAAGTACTCAATTGACGCTACAAAGTCTGCTAATTGGACAAGATATATGAATCACTGTGAAGAGGGTGATCCTGGGAATAATGCTATTCCTTGGGAACTCTACTTGCCTCAGGGGCCAAGAATCGTCTTTACAGCAGGATCCAAAGGTATTCGTAAAGGAAAGCAGATTCTCTATTCTTATGGCGATAGCTATTGGGATGATGAAGACGATGCGGACACGCTGACATAGATTCCAAGCGCAATTACCGGTAGTGCAACCACTACGACTGATGCCGCAAAAGGCGTTATGCCGTATCTTATTAAGTTCGTAAAATCATGCGATGCATCTTTTCCTTTGACGTTTGCGGATCGTGCATAAGTAAAGGTTCTAAATATAGACATAATACTGCAGCAAGCAAGATAGAGTTTGATCCTCTTGTGAGATTTTGGAAGCTGGTAGGCTTTGATGAGTGCTCCCGTAGAAATAAGGAGCGTGCTTAAAGGTCCTGCTAGTGTTGTAATCAAGTCAGCCTTTCTATATCCAACCAGTTTACCAAGCAAAGATAGTTCATTAGAGTTGTAACCTGTTTTAGCTCCTCTAAATGGAAAGAGAATTACACGCGGGTTTGCATCTTTGTAGAGAGCATAAGCTGCAAATAGATGACCCAGTTCGTGTGTCATCGCATCTCTTGTATGAAGATCAAGCGAGGAATAGAGGATAGGGGCTGGCAGGCTAAGTAGTTCTGAAAAAGATCTATGCTCCTGGAATTTATATTGAAGGGTGCCCTCTAGACACCTAAATGCTGTATTTACCGTAATGATAAATAGAGCGTAGGAAATAACGGGAAGTGCGCTTGTTAAAGAGGCGGTAAAAAGGCAAGTAGCACAAGCAGTCACTGTACATGCAAAGAGTTCGATAAAAGTGTCCCTAGAAATCCTCTCAATGATTTGATCTAATAGTGCGAGCCTATCAGGAGGAAGTAAAACAGGATCTAGTGATGGTTGTACTCGGCTTATCATTGCAAAAATCTTATCACTGTGTTTAAAAAAAAGCTATGGTGTACTCATTTCATTCAGACCCAAAATTGAGCCGTCAAATTGCAAGAACGATGGGTTATGCTGTCTATCATGGAGCAGAGCTCGATGAGTGTTTACATCTTTCTCAGTCCGTAAACTTCTCAAATTGGTTTGAAAAATGGTCTCATCTAGCAGATAAGAGTTACCAATCGGCAAGTTCTCTGCTAGATCCAATAGGTCAAAAAGAGGCCTTTTTAAGAGCGAGTAACTATTTTCGTACGGCTTTTGTCTTTTTAGAGGATAAGGATCCTCGCACTCGAAAGATGTGGAAAAAATCAAAAGAGGCTTTTGAAAAAGCATTTCCCTCTTTAAAGAGAGTGGGTATTCCTTTTGAAGAGATCGCTTTGCCTGCTTATTACTTTCCCGGAAATGATAACCTGCCAATTATCGTAGATACGGGCGGCTCAGATACAACACTTGAAGAGCTCTATTTTAGAACCACCGCTCCTGCTACCCAGAGAGGTTTTGGAGCGCTGATCTTTGAGGGTCCAGGGCAGGGCGGGCTCTATCTAAAGTATGGGATAAAGCTGCGACATGACTGGGAAAGGGTCATCGCCTCGGTCGTAGACTACCTAGAGACTAAGATAGTTCTGCGCGGCTCTCATTTAGGCGGATTTCTGGCAGCTAGAGCAGCTACTTGTGAAAGGGCGATTTCAGCTCTCATTTTAGATCCCTACTCCTCTCTTTCAGAAGAAGAAATACTCAGATTTGACGCTGAATCTAGCTCTGAGATGGAGCTAATGATGCAAGAGTATAGCTTAGAGGGGCTTGAGGAAAAAATAGAGTGCCCTGTTCTTATGTTGGATGAGAGGGAGGAGAATTTTCTGTACGACAAACTTTCTTGTATGAAGGAGTATGTCATTTATTCAGAGGGACTTGAGATATCAAGGCAAAAGATTGATGAGAAGATCTACTCCTGGCTTCATAGTATTTTAATTCATTGATTATTAACACATTAAAATATTAAAAAATACTTTAGTTATATTAAAATATTTGTTATAATATTTGTTATAATATTAGTAATAATAATTTAATTAAAGGTTGATTATGTCTTCGGTTTGCTCTTTTCCTCTTTGTAATGATTCGAAAAAGGATGCTCTTACAATGGCTTATCACTGCTGGGCAGAAGAGAGAGATTTCTCTGATTTAGACAGTGCAATTTCGCGGGTCACAGATAAAGTGATGACAAAATATGTCAAGGATACATGGTTTGGTTATCTTTTTGGTGATAACAGATTCGTTAGATGGGTAATAAAAGATGATATTACAAGGGCTCTATCTGCAT
>JAJFML010000127.1 GCA_021772195.1 Chlamydiota bacterium
GCTGGAAAAAGTAGAAGTAGATAAGTTAGCTGAGGACTTTCAAAAGCTCGCGCCCTTTTTTAAGAAAATTCAGAAAAGGCATTCTCCTTTTGATAAACAATTAAAGCTCATCTGCGAGCTTATGAGCAAAAGATCACTTGATGCATTTATTGCTTGTATAGAGGCCAGGTTAAATCTTTTTCAGTTTTTGTCTGAAAAAAATCGCAAAGTAAATCAAAAGGGCACTGAGAAAATCGTTCTTCATTATCCTGGTTTTTTTGAAAGGGCATCGAGTGCTCTAGCTCCTATTTTTGATGACTTTTTTAATCACAAGCGCATTCAAAGACTCTTAATGAGTGATTTAAAGAAGCCTCTGGAAGAGTTTTTAGAAAAAGAAGAGCATGTAGAGCCTGATGCTATTTTGGAAAAAATGCAAAAGGCTCTTCAAAAAGAATCTTTTAAAAAGAGAGTTAGATCAAAGTATAAAGCAGTCATCATTGACGAGTTTCAAGATACCGATCCCATTCAATGGGAAATTTTTAGAAGTCTGTTTCTCGATCAATTTCCCATTGAAACGCTTTATCTTGTAGGTGATCCCAAGCAATCGATATATGGCTTTCGAAATGCGGATATCTATACCTATCTAGATGCAGCAATAGATATTGGTAAAACACTCTATTTAGATACTAACTATCGGTCAAACGCGCCACTAATTTCAGCTCTAAACTCTTTTTTTTCTTTAAAACCTGGCTGGCTATTTTTGCCGAAGAGAAGCGAGGTGCTCGAGTTTCAATCTGTTAAGGCAAGTAAGACAGAAAAACAGGATGAGAACCCCGTTCAATTTTTTGTTTTGGAGAAAAAACATGTGAGAGGAGTGTGGCCATCAAGTGCTATAGAGAGCGACTACTTTCTTACCTCAATTTTTAATGAAATAGTTAGGCTTCAGAAGCCATTTTCTGATTGGGCAATCCTGGTTAGGGATCGTTTTCAAGCGAACCGAGTAAAAGCCTTTTTAACGAAGAGAAATATTGCTGCAACATGTAGAAATCGATCAAAGTTATCAGATAGCCCTCTATTTGAAAGTTTCAAATGGGTGTTTGATGCTGTTTTAAATCCTCATCATGAAGAAAAAGTGAAAGCAGCACTCATGACACCTTTTATTGGATTTAATAATCTAGAGATTCAATCAATGGATGAGGCATTTCCTGATGGGATCTTAGAAAAATTTTATCTTCTTCAAAGTATGCTGAAAAAAGAGGGGCTGCCAGCCTTTTTTCGTGCTTTTTTGAAGCTTACCTGGAAATCCTCTAAGAGCGTTCTTACAAATCTTGTGTCTCAAGGCCAATATGTAGAAGCTAGAGAGCTAATCGAAAATCTTCTCGAATATCTAAGAGGTAAATGCTTTTCATTTGAGAAAATCTTCTACTTTTTTGATGAGATTAAAAGAGAAGAACAGGAAAAAGAAGCATTTACTCTGGAAGAAGGAGTCCAAATACTTACAATTCACTCAAGTAAGGGACTAGAATTTCCATATGTTGTTGCTTTAGGGCTCATTAACCGTGTTCCTGAAGAGGAGAATAGTTCTGAATCGGATGCGGAAAAGTTTAGGCAACTCTATGTAGCATTAACGAGACCCAAAACTAAGCTTTACATACCTATACTTATTGATTCCTCAAGAAAAAAACCTCCTACGGGATCTGCATCTCCAATGGAGCTTTTTTGTTCACATCTTTTTTCAGATGATAACCTCTATGAAGGATTAAAAGAGTTATCTAAAGAGAGACTAAAAGCTCAATTGGAAAGAGTTGTGGATAGCGATTTTATCTTTTTGGATAACCCAATCCAGGAAAGTGTCTATTCAGATGAGAAAAAAAGAATTAAACTCATAGCTCCTCCAAATTTTCAATTCTCAACTGAAAAGAGGAGGATCTTATCGTTTTCTTCTCTTTATCAATCAAATGCTCAGAGAACAATTTCGGAACCTAGAAATGAAAACCTTCCTGCCGGAGCTCAGACGGGCGTTATTATACACCGAATTCTAGAGCGTCTTTTGAAGGAGCCTTTAAGGGAAAAGAGATTAGAGGCAATCGTTAAAACTGAGATGTCTTATTCTCATTTAAAAGAGCACGAAATGGAAGTGGCAGATATGATAGCCCATGCCTTTTCTACTCCTCTTTCTTCAAACGACTCACTATTTAAGTTAACAAATATTCCATTTGATCAGTGCCAAGTTGAAATGGAGTTTTATTTTAAAAAGAAGAATCAGCAGTTTAAAGGGTTTATTGACCTTTTCTTTGAATATAAAGGAAAATACTACATCATTGATTGGAAAACCAATGCACTTTCAAGCTATGAAAATAAGAGCCTAGTTACGGAGGCGGATTTGAAAGGATATTTTCTCCAATCTGCGATCTATACAGAGGCCATCAAGAATTTTTTAGAGGCAACTAGCGAAAAGCCTTTTGAAAGTCTTTTTGGTGGATCATTTATTATTTTTCTAAGAGGGTTAAAAGAGGGGCAAGGCGTCCTTTCTTGTGAGTCAAATTTACAACTTTTAGAGCATATTTGATATGAGTGAGTTCCCTTTTTTATCCAAAGTCCTTGAAGAAAAGCTGATTTGTTTTTTGTCTGCTTATTTTGCAAAATATTTTGCAAAAAATGAATCTGAAGCAGTCTTTTTGGCATATTTATTTGAATCCTCAAAGATGGGGCACCTATGCGTTAGAGTAGATCAGAAAATTTATCCATTGCTTTCAGAATGGGAAAGCCTTGAGTTCTCGTTTAAGGAAGAGCTTGTTAAAAAGATTCTTGAAGGGGCAAGTGGACTTAATCTAAATTCTCTGCCCGTTGTTTGTAGGCAGGGAGATCTCTATTATTTACAGAGAAACTGGTTCTACGAATCACAGATTTTAGACCACTTTAAGCGTTTAAATAGCAGCGCATCGGATACTCTTTTTAAACAAACACTGTTAGATGAGAAGTTATTAGAATACTCTGAGAAAAACTCTTGTTTGCCTAAACAAATAGAGGCAATTCGATGTGCAGCAACCTCTTCTTTATCATTCATTTTAGGCGGGCCAGGTACTGGTAAAACATATACGGCTTGTCATTTGATTGAAGCCCTCTATTGTGCAAACCCAAAGGTACGGGTTGTAGTTGCAGCTCCCACCGGTAAGGCTTCGATCCATTTGAAAGAAAGAATTTTTCACAAGAGTGGCTTAAAAATAGATGCAAAAACACTTCATTCACTTCTAGGTTTACGAAGGGGAACATCTAGTTCTATTAAGGAAAAATCTCTTCCCTATGACGTGGTTTTGATTGACGAGAGTTCGATGATTGATGTGAGGGTTATGTTTCACTTATTGAAATCGATCAAGCCTGGCTCCAGGGTGGTTATGATGGGTGACCCTGATCAACTCCCTCCTATTGAATCGGGCAATATTTTTTCTGATTTGTCTGCTATTTCATCGTCTTCAACTAAACTTGAAAGGCCAATGCGCTTTGAGGGGAAGCATCTAGATTTATTTGCACAATCTCTAAATCTCCAAAAAATGGATCAAATAGTAAGTATGTTCCAGGATCCAAATGTAGATTCTATTCATCATATTGCTATTGAAGAAAATTCACGGCGGTTTTACTTAGATTTAGAGAAAATAATTGGTCCATTTTTTACAAGCTTCTCAGAAAAAAGGAGTCCCGAAGCATATCTCAAGGAGCTTAACTCTTTTCGGCTTCTCTCATCTATTAGAACAGGATATTACGGCGTGGATGAGTTAAACAAATGGTGTTATGAACAGGTGAAAAGACGAGCGAATTCAACTTTTGCTGTTCCCATTTTGATGACCTCAAATCACCATGTAAAGCAGCTTTACAATGGGATGGTTGGAGTGTTAATACGCGAGGTTATAGATGGGAAGGTGGAGGAGATGGCATATTTCCCAGCTGAAAATGGGGAAATTAAGAAAATTTCCAAAATCCAATTACCCCCTTTTGAGTTTGGATTTTGCCTTTCGGTGCATAAAAGTCAGGGAAGTGAATTTGATCATGCAATCTTGTTTATGCCTAAAGGTAGCGAAGTATTTGGAAAAGAAATTTTATATACCGCCGCTACGAGGGCAAAAAAATCGCTCCAAATCATTGGTTCTTTAGAAATTCTAAAGGAAACAATGAGAAGGAGCTCATTAAAGCTATCTGGGATCAACGACCGCGGATAGCTTCTGTACTAGAAATAAAGGAGAGCTATTGAGCAGCTGGACTAGTTGCTTTAGAGGCTAAGCTTGATTTTACCCTAGCTGCCTTATTCTTTTTGAAGATGCCCTTTTTTACGCCTTTATCCATTAAGCTATAAATTTTATTTAGTTTTGGATCTAGCTGTTCTTTTGGCTCTTTAGCAGAAATTCCTTTTTGAAGAGAAACGAGTGCAGTACGAACCTTAGATTTTAAAGATCGATTGCGTAAATGTTTCTTTTCATTTTGGATGTCTCTCTTTAAAGCTGTCGGTGCTTTTGTCTTTTTTTGCTTTTCAGCTTCTTTTTTGTTATTGGCTGTCATTCTTCCTCTAAGGTTTAATGATCTAATTGTAAGTAAAACTCATAGGATTATAAACTGAAGAAGTAAAAGTTAGCAAGAAAATGAAAAAGAGAGTAATTCTTTTTCGAAAAATATAGGGGAAAATGTCAAAAAAATATTAGTATTTTTTCCTAAGACTCAACATCGGTCAGCGCTATCTCAAGAAGTTCAATATAAAGCCTTTTCAATGGATGTGAGCGCTTTTCTCCCTTTAAGTAGATGGATCTGTAAAGGCTAGAATCCCTTTCTCTCAAATATATATCAGTTAAATCCCTTGAGAAATAGGTACGGTGGGTAGCCATCCTTTTTTGAAGGATTTTTGGGGCTCCTTTCCGTAATTTTTTCTCTATTTTATGAGTGGAAAATGCGTGTCCAAGTATGACGTATTGGGGAGGGCCTCTATGTTTTCTTCTAAATTTTTGGATCAGGTCAAATTGGTCGTAAAATGAAATATTTTCTTTTAAAACAGATGCGTAGTAGTGAGGAAGGGATTTGATAAAGTACTCAGATGGAGTGACTTTCCACTTATTAAACCTAAAATCATCTAAAATCCAAACAACTTCATATCCAATGGAATGGTAATCTTTCGTGCGCTCTTTAACAAGATGTTCCGGTATGAAAGAGCACTGGACTTCAAAAACAATATTTCTTGAAAACCAGACAACGTCTGCTATGCGTAATATTTTTATAAATATAAATTCTAGTTCAGAGTCATTTTCAGGAAGGAGTTTTTGAATCTGTAACTGAATTCTAAGATGCTTTTCACTTTTCTTTGAATGCCTACATCCCGATTCTAGGTGGGCGTGATAAAAATGTTTTCTACGAAACTGCCCACCTCTAATTCGAAGTGTTTTTCCACACTCAAAACAGGAATA